>NZ_JAAGPB010000244.1:0-12713 GCF_017104585.1 Burkholderia sp. Ac-20392 | reverse complement strand
CCGCCGTGCCGCTGCCCGGCTTCCATGCGCCCGAGCTGTCGTCCGGCTGGACCGACAAGCCGGGCTGGACCTCGCAGCGCTTCATGATCGCGGCCGCGAACCCGCTCGCGACGCAGGCCGGCTACGACATGCTGAAGGCAGGCGGCACCGCGATCGACGCGGCGATCGCGACGCAGATGGTGCTCGCGCTCGTCGAGCCGCAATCGTCGGGAATCGGCGGCGGCGCATTCATGCTGTACTTCGACGGCAAGGCAACGCAAGCCTACGACGGCCGCGAAACCGCACCGGCCGCCGCGACCGACCGCCTGTTCTACGGGCCGACCGGCCAGCCGATGAGCTTCTACGAAGGTGTCGTCGGCGGGCGCTCGGTCGGCACGCCGGGCGTGCTGCGCATGCTCGACGCCGCACACCGCGCGCACGGCAAGCTGCCGTGGCGCCGGCTGTTCCAGCCGGCGATCCGGCTCGCCGAGCACGGTTTCACGATCAGCCCGCGGCTCTCGACGCTGATCGCCAACGACAAGTACCTGAAGAACGACCCGGCCGCGCGCGCGTACTTCTACAACCCGGACGGCACGCCGAAGGCGGCCGGCACGGTGCTGAAGAACCCCGCGCTCGCGACCGTGCTGCGCCAGGTCGCCGACCGCGGCGCGAACGCGTTCTACAGCGGCGCGATCGCGCGCGACATCGTCACGAAGGTGCGCAAGCACCCGACCAACCCGGGCCTGCTGTCGCTCCAGGATCTCGCGCGCTACAAGGCGAAGGTGCGCGCGCCGCTGTGCGCCGACTACCGTCGCTCGGTCGTGTGCGGGATGCCGCCGCCGTCGTCGGGCGGCCTCGCGATCGCGCAGATGCTCGGCATCCTCGAAGCGATGCCCGACTGGCAGCAGATCGGCGCGCAGAAGCCGGTGCGCAACGACATCGGCTACGAGCCGACACCGTTCGCCGCGCACCTGTTCAGCGAAGCCGGGCGCCTCGCGTATGCGGACCGCGCACGCTACGTGGCCGATCCCGATTTCGTGCCGCTGCCGGGCGGCAGCTGGGCGAGCCTCACCGACAAGACCTATCTCGCGCAGCGCGCGCACCTGATCGGCGACAGCAGCATGGGCGTCGCGCAGGCCGGCACGCCGCAGGGCGCGACGCTCGCGATGGCCGACGACCGCAGCCCCGAGCTGCCGTCGACGTCCGACATCGCGATCGTCGACCGCTACGGCCAGGCGCTGTCGATGACGACCAGCATCGAGGACGCATTCGGTTCGCGGCTGATGGTGCGCGGCTTCATGCTGAACAACCAGCTCACCGATTTCTCGTTCGTGTCGAACGACAACGGCCGGCCGGTCGCGAACCGCGTGCAGGCCGGCAAGCGACCGCGCTCGGCGATGTCGCCGGAACTCGTGTTCGACAAGAAGACGAAGCAGGTGACGATGATCGTCGGCTCGGCCGGCGGCCCCGCGATCATCAATCACGTCGCGAAGACGCTGGTCGGCGTGCTCGACTGGGGGATGACGATGCAGCAGGCGATCGCGCTGCCGAACTTCGGGTCGATGAACGGGCCGACGCAGCTCGAACGCGGCCGCGTGTCGGAAGCACTCGCCGACGGGCTGAAGGGCCGCGGTCACGACGTGCAGGTCGTCGAGATGAACTCGGGGCTGCAGGGGATCCAGCGGCTGAACGTGCAGGGGCAGACGGTGTGGTTCGGCGGGGCGGATCCGCGGCGGGAAGGGGTGGCGATGGGGGATTGAGGGCGGCAGGCCGGGGCGGCGTGCAGACGTCGCCCGTATCGCCGGTGTTCCGTCAGCCTCTCCCCTTCCACGGCACGATCCGCCGCTCGACCCACCGCATCGCGAGATCGAACAGCCACGCGATCGCGCCGATGATCAGGATGCCCATCACGACGATGTCGGTACGCAGGAAGCTCGACGCGTTGAGCACCATCTGCCCGAGCCCGGCGGTCGCGGCAACCATCTCGGCCGCGACGAGCGTCGTCCAGCCGAAGCCGATCGCGATCCGCAGCCCGGTGAGGATCTCCGGCAGCGCGGCCGGCAGCACCACGTGCCGCACGATCTGCGCGAAGCTGCCGCCGAGCGAATACGCGGCGTTGATCTGCTCGACGGTCGCGGCGCGCACGCCGGCGCGCGCGGCCATCGCGATCGGCGCGAAGCACGCGAGGAAGATCACGACGAGCTTCGCCGTTTCGTCGATGCCGAACCAGATCACGACGAGCGGCAGGTACGCAAGCGGCGGCAGCGGCCGGTAGAACTCCAGCAACGGATCGAGCACGCCGCGTGCAATGCGGCTCACACCCATCAGGATGCCGGCCGGCACGCCGATCGCGGTCGCGAGCAGGAACGCGCCGAACACGCGCGCGGCGCTCCACAGCAGATGTTCGGACAGCGGCAAGCCGCCCTGGATGCGCCCGTGCCATGCGTCGACGAATGCCGCCCACACGGCTTCCGGTGCGGGCAGGAACAGCGGCGGCAGCCACTGGCGATGCGTGGCAATCCACCACAGTACGGCCAGCACCGCGACCGTCGCCGTGCTCAAGGCCGCCGTCTTCCCCTCCCCCGGCAACCGGTAGCGGCGCGACGACGGCGCACGACGTTCTGCCGCCCGAGTCCGCGTGCGATCGCCCTGCTCCAAACCTGCGGCCGTCCCGTCGGCCACCCACGAATCCTGCGTGCTCATGCTGTCCTGCCTCTGCAAAGTGCTGATCCGACCGCGTCCGACCGACGCGCCCTGTCGCGCGAGTTCGTGCATCACGCGGCCACCTCGGCCGCCGCGTCGCGATGCAGATACGCGATCAGCCGCTCGCGCCACGCGATGAAATCCGGTGAAGACTTCACCGCACGCGCATCGCGCGATTCGACGTAGCGGCGCGCGAACGGCAGTTCGAAGGTTTCCGCGATCCGGCCGGGGCCGGGCGTCATCACGACGAGACGCGTCGCGAGGAACAGCGCCTCCTCGACATCGTGCGTAATGAAGAACACCGTCTTGCCGGTGCGCGCCCACACGTCGAGCACGAGCGCCTGCATCGTGCCGCGCGTCATCGCATCGAGCGCGCCCATCGGCTCGTCCATCAGCAGCACGCGCGGGTCGCTCGCAAGCGCACGCGCGATGCCGACACGCTGCTGCATCCCGCCCGACAGCTCGTACACCCGCGCATGCGCATGACCGTCGAGCCCGACGAGCGCGAGCATCTCCCGCGCCCGTGCTTCGCGCTCGGCCTTCGACACGCGCGCGAAGCGCAGCCCGAGCGCGACGTTGTCGAGCACGTCGAGCCACGGCAGCAGCGCGTACTTCTGGAACACGACGCCGCGATCGGCGCCGGGGCCCGTGACCGGCACACCGTCGACGCGCACGTCGCCGGTGGTCGGCGCGACGAAGCCAGCCATGCAGTTCAGCAGCGTCGTTTTCCCGCACCCGGACGCGCCGAGCGCGACGACGAATTCACCGGCATCGATGCGCAGGTCGACGCGCGCGAGCGCCTGCGTCGTCGGCCTGCCGCGCTCACCCGGATAGGCAACCGATACCTGACGGACTTCCAGCGTGCTCATGCTCGGGGCTCCGCGATGATCGCCGCGCTCAGCGCGCGGCCTTCTGCACGAACTGCGGATCGACACCGGCCGAATAGTCGGCGAGCACCGTCTGGATCGTGCCTTGCGATTTGAGGAAGGTGGCGGTCGCCGCGAGCGACTTCGCTGCGCCCGATTGCGCACCGCCGCCGAGCCACGTCGGCGACGCCTGCTCGGCCGCCGTCGGGAATGCGTAGAGCGCGAGGCTGGCCGGCACGTCCTGCGCGTTCGCGCCCGACACCTTCGCGACCGCCGCGACCTGCGGCGAGCCGACCTTCCACGCAGCGGCATGCGCGCGGTAGTCTGCATCGGCGGCTGCGAGCACCTTCACGAAACGCGTGACGAACTCGGGGTTCTCGCGCGCGAACTTGCGGCTCACGACGAAGCCGTCGAAGGTCGCCTTGCCGCTTTCTTTCGCCACCTGGCCCGACGTCGTCAGCACGGTGCCCGACTGCTTGACCTTCGCGAGCACCGGATCCCAGATGTAGGTCGCGTCGATGTCGCCGCGCGCCCACGCCGCCGCGACTTCGGGCGGACGCAGGTTGACGATCTTCACGTCGTTCGGATTGACGCCCGCGGCCTGCAGCGCAACGAGCGTGTGGAAATGCGACGTCGACACGAACGGCACGCCGATCTTCCTGCCCTTCAGCGATGCGACGTTCGTGACGCCCGAGCCGTTGCGCGCGACGAGCGCCTCGGCGTCGTTGATGTTGTCGAGCACCCAGAACAGCGAGATGTCGAGCCCCTGCGACAGCCCGGCCGCGATCGGGCTCGAGCCGGCTTCGCCGAGCTGCACGGAGCCCGACGCGAGCGCACGGATCACGTCGGCGCCGCTGTCGAGCTTGCGGAACGTGACCTTGTAGCCGGTCGCCTTTTCGACTTCACCGCTCGCCTGCGCGTAGCGCCACGGCACCACCATGTCCTGGTACGCGATCACGACTTCGCGCGTTTCGGCGTGCGCCGCGCCGAGCGCGGCAAAGGCGGTCAGCGCGACGACGGCGCGGCGGATGAAGCTGAAACGGGACATGCGGCTCTCCTTCGGAATGCGGGCATTGCTGCGGGAGAGCCGACTATAGGAGCTTTGCGCGCGGTGGGAGCGAACTTATCCTGCGAAGCTATCGATGCCGTTTCAGCTTTGCTTTCCATGCTCGACCGGATTGCGCGTCCGGTCCGGTGGCGATTGCCGTGCGAACGCGAGCATGGCGTCCGCGCCAACAAAAAAGCCCGCATCGCTGCGGGCTTTTTCGGGTTCGCCATAAGACGGCGAAGCAAGGACGCTCAGACCACCCCGGCCCCGTGCGCCTGCAGATCGGCGTGATAGCTCGACCGCACCATCGCGCCGACGGCCGCGTGCGTGAAGCCCATCTTGTACGCCTCTTCCTCGTACATCTTGAAGGTATCCGGATGCACGTACGCACGCACCGGCAGGTGGTGCTCGGACGGCTGCAGGTACTGGCCGATCGTCAGCATGTCGACGTCGTGCGCGCGCAGGTCGCGCATCACCTGCAGGATTTCCTCTTCGGTTTCGCCGAGGCCGACCATCAGGCCCGACTTCGTCGCGACGTCCGGATGCAGCGCCTTGAAGTCCTTCAGGAGCTTCAGCGAGTGCGCGTAGTCCGAACCCGGGCGCGCTTCCTTGTACAGGCGCGGCACCGTTTCGAGGTTGTGGTTCATCACGTCCGGCGGTGCGGCGTTCAGGATCGAGATCGCGCGGTCGAGACGGCCGCGGAAGTCCGGCGTCAGGATTTCGATGCGCGTTTCCGGCGACTGTTCGCGCACTTCGCGGATGCACTCGACGAAGTGGCCGGCGCCGCCGTCACGCAGGTCGTCGCGGTCGACGCTCGTGATCACCACGTACTTGAGCTTCAGCGCGCCGATCGTGCGCGCGAGGTTCTTCGGCTCGTCCGGATCCAGCGGATCGGGGCGGCCATGGCCGACGTCGCAGAACGGGCAGCGGCGCGTGCACTTGTCGCCCATGATCATGAACGTCGCGGTGCCCTTGCCGAAGCATTCGCCGATGTTCGGGCAGCTCGCTTCCTCGCACACCGTATGCAGGTTGTGCTCGCGCAGGATCGTCTTGATCTCGTTGAAGCGCGAGCTGCCGGTGGCCGCCTTCACGCGGATCCACTCGGGCTTCTTCAGCTTCTCGATCGGAATGACCTTGATCGGGATGCGCGCCGTCTTCGCCTGCGCCTTCTGCTTGGCGGTCGGATCGTAGGCAGGGGTCGCGGCCGAATCGGCCGGTGCGGGGGAAGCGGTAACGTCAGTCATTCGAATGTTGTTCCAGTGCCTGCGGCTTGTCGGCGGCCGCGGATGCGCCGTCGAGGTTGGCGATCAGACGGCGCACCAGCGTGTGGGCGACGTCGTTCCAGTCGGCGGCAACCTCGAGGCTCGCCATGTCGACAGTTTCCAGTCCGGCATAGCCGCACGGGTTGATCGCAAGAAACGGGCGCAGATCCATCTTCACGTTCAGGCTCAGCCCGTGATAGCTGCAGCCGTTGCGGATCTTCAGGCCGAGGGCCGCGATTTTCGCGCCCTCGTGCACGCCGGACGCCACGTAGATCCCGGGCGCACCCGCCTTGCGGACCGAAGCGAGATTATACGCCGCGAGGGTTTCGATCACGGCCTCCTCGATCTTCGTCACCAGCGTGCGCACCATCAGCTTGCGCCGGCGCAGGTCCAGCAGCAGGTAGGCGACGATCTGGCCGGGGCCGTGGTAAGTGATTTGCCCGCCGCGGTCGACCTTCACGAGCGGCACGCCGCTGTCGGCCACCAGCAGGTGGGACGGGTCGCCGGCCTGGCCGAGCGTGTAGACGGGCGGGTGCTCGACCAGCCAGATCTCGTCGCCGGTGTCGGCCGTGCGCGTGTCGGTGAACGCGCGCATCGCGTCGAAGCTCGCCTCGTAGGTCTCGACGCCCCGCCAGCGCACGGTGACCGGCGGGGCCGGCTGATCCGGGGACCCGGCGGGCGATGCGGAAACGGCAACAGGCGTGGACACGATGGAAACCGGCGAAACGGACATGGGCGGTAGTTTACCGAAAACCCGTGGGTCTCGCCGGCCTTGGAGAGGGGACGGATCGCCGGTATCCGTCGGAGGAAATAATGGTCAGACGGTGCGCCAGCCGTCATGGAGCAGCGCGGTCACGCGTTCGCGCAGCCGTGCCAGCCCGCCGAGCGCGACTTCCCGCGGCGGCCGCGACACCGAGAATGCCACCCGCGTGCCCTCCCGGCCTTCCGCGCTGAGCCACAGCCGCTCGCCGCGGCGCAGCTTCAGCGTTTCGCCGTCGACCAGGAAGTAGTCGTTGACGTCGTTGCTGCGCGTCGCCCATACCGGCCCGCACTGCACCACCAGCCGCGTGCTGCGTTGTACCTTCATCGGCACGGTTTCGCCCGCGGGGATTTCGAACGTGATGCTTGAAGAAATTTCTTGCATGATCGACTCCGCCAAAAAGTGCTTCGATGGCTACAATCGTAGTCACTTCAAGGCGTCCGACAAAACGACCAATTTTCACGTCGATGTGAGGAAAATTAGCAAATGGACCTCCGCCAGCTACCTGCGCTGAACGCGATTCGCGCGTTCGAAGCCGCCGCCCGTCACGAGAATTTCTCGCGCGCCGCCGACGAGCTGTACGTCACGCACGGCGCGGTCAGCCACCAGGTACGCGCGCTCGAGGAGGAACTCGGCGTGCAGCTGTTCACGCGCAACGGCAAGCGGCTATGCCTGACCGACGCCGGCATGCGCTACGCGCAGCAGATCCGCACCGCGCTGATGGTGATCGCCGATGCAACCCGCGACGTGCGCGCGAGCGACCGCGACCGGCGGCTCGTGGTGTCGATGCTGTCGTCGTTCGCCGCGCGTTTCATCACGCCGCGCATCGGCACGTTCATCGAGCGGCATCCGGAAATCGACGTCGAGCTGCAGTCGACCAACTCGCTCACCGATTTCGCGCGCGACGACGTCGATCTCGCGATCCGCTTCGGCCATGGCAACTACCCGGGGCTGCATGTCGAGCCGCTGTTCGACGAGGTGTTCTTTCCGGCATGCGCGCCGACGCTGAACGGCGGCAAGCTGCCGCAAACGCCCGCCGATCTCGTGCACTACAACCTGCTGCGCTCGGACGACGAGCTGTGGCGGCCATGGTTCGACGCGGCCGGGCTCAAGACGCTGACCGAGCCGAAACGGGGGATTCTGTACCAGGATTCGTCGAACCTGCTGCTGGCCGCGATCGACGGCCAGGGCATCGCGCTGGTGCGCCGCTCGCTCGCGGTGCACGACCTGCTCGACGGGCGCATCGTGCGCCTGTTCGACATCGACGGGCCGAGCCCGTGGCACTATTTTTTCGTGTGTCCGCCGCCGCTCCTGAACACGCCGCGCGTGCAGGCGTTCAGAACCTGGCTGCTTCAGGAAGTCGCCGAATACAAGCGGCTGTGCGACGAGCTGGACGCGCGGCGCGCGGCGGGGAGGACCCCCGCCGAGTGCGCGCAGGAAGGAGGCTGGAAGGCGCTTAGAGTACGACCTTGACCATCGGATGGCCGGTCAGTGCGCGGTAGATGTTGTCGAGCTGTTCCTGGCTCGTCGCCCGCACGGTGATCGTGAGGCCCGTGTAATTACCGCCGCTCGACGCGCGCTCCTCGATCTTCTCGACATCGATCTCGTTGTCGTGAACGGCGACGACCTTGAAGATCGTGTCCTTGAACTCGGGGTGCGCCTTGCCCATGATCTTGATCGGGAAATCGCACGGGAACTCCAGCAGCGACTCCTTCCGGGTATCGATCGCGCCGGTCACCTCGATGGTTTTGGTCGGTTCGCTCATCATTTGCTCCGGGTTAGGTCAAACTGTTCAAACTCGCGCGCTTTCGCGCGCTGGTACGCGTCATACAACGCCGCGAACACGGGGCCCGGCTTGCCGCCCTGCACGGGCAGATCGTCGAGCGACGTGACGGGCAGCACTTCCTTCGTGGCCGACGTGATCATGATCTCGTCGGCTGCGCGCAACTCCACTTCGCTGATCTCGCGTGCGACGAACGGAATCTTGCATTCGTCGGCCAGCTCCTCGATCAGCGCGTAGCGGATCCCCTCGAGGATCTTGTTGCTGCGCGGCGGCGCGATCAGCTCGCCGTTCTTCACGATCCACACGTTCGACGACGAGCCTTCCGTCAGGTTGCCGTCGCGCAGTTGCAGCGTCTCGAACGCATCGCGTTCCGCAGCATGCTGCGCCATCAGCACGTTGCCGAGCAGCGAGGTCGACTTGATGTCGCAATGCAGCCAGCGACGATCCTCGGCCGTCACGCAGCGCACGCCCTGCGCGCGTTCTTCGGCGGACGGCAGGCGCAGCGGGCTCGTCATCACGAACACCGTCGGCACCGCGTTCGCGGGGAACGCGTGGCCGCGCTTCGCGACACCGCGCGTCACCTGCAGGTAGACGAGCGCGTTGCCGTCGCCGAGCCCTTCGGCATTCGCCGCGACGACGCGCTCGATCAGCGCACGCCAGCCCGCATCGTCGTGCGGGCTCACGATGCCGATCTTCTTCAGGCTGCGCTCGAGCCGCGCCAGATGCTGCTCGATCCGGAACGGCACGTGCGCGCCGTCGTGTGCATAAACGGGGACAACTTCATACACGCCGTCGCCGAAGATGAACCCGCGGTCGAGCACCGGTACACGGGCTTCCGACAGCGGCACCATTTCCTCCTGCGACGAGACGCTGAGGTAGACGATCGGTTCAAATTCGGCTTGGCTCATAGCTATGACAGATGGGGATGAAGTCGTAAAAACAAAGGCCCGTCGTGCTTACTTCTTCTTGCTGAACATCAGCAGGATCGAGTCCCAGATACGCCCGAAGATACCCGCTTCCGGCACCGCCTGCAGCGCGACGACCGGGAATTCCGACAGCGTCTTGCCGTCGGCGACGATCTTCACGGTGCCGACCTGCTGGCCTTCCGCGAGCGGCGCGATCAGCGGCGCGTTGACGTCGACTTCCGTCTTGATCTTGTCGCCGAGGCCGCGCGGCACGGTCGCCCACTGGTCGCCCTTCACGCCGACCTGCACGGTGTTTTCCTTGCCCTTGTAGATGCGCGGCGTCGACATCGCCTGGCCGCCCTTGAACAGGCGCACCGAATCGAACGCGCTGTAGCCGTAGTTCAGCATCTTCATGCTGTCCTGCGTGCGCTCGCCTTCCTTCTGCTCGCCCATCATCACCGACACCAGGCGGCGCTGGCCGTCCACGCCCGGAATCGCGCGCTTCGCCGACGCGATCAGGCAGTAGCCGGCCGCTTGCGTATGGCCCGTCTTCAGGCCGTCGACCGTCGGGTCGAGCCACAGCAGGCGGTTGCGGTTGCCCTGGCGGATGTTGTTGTACTTGAATTCCTTCTCCGAGAAGATGCTGTAGTACTGCGGAAAATCGCGGATCAGGTGCGCGGACAGCTTCGCGAGGTCGCCGGCCGTCGTGTAGTGGTTCGGGTCGGGCATGCCGTTCACGTCGGCGAAGTGCGTGCCCTTCATGCCGAGGCGCGCAGCCTCGTCGTTCATCAGGGTGACGAACTGCCCTTCGCTGCCGCCGACGAGTTCGGCCAGCGCGATCGCGGCGTCGTTGCCCGACTGGATGATCATCCCGTACACGAGGTCGTGCACGGACACCGGCTTGTTCGCCTCGATGAACATGCGCGACTCGTCGCGGCCGACGCGGCGCACGGCTTCGCTCGGCGTGACGATCTGCTCCATCGAGATCTTCTTCTTGTCGAGCGCCTCGAACACGAGGTACGCGGTCATCAGCTTCGTCAGCGACGCGGGCTCGACGCGTTCATCGGCATTGCCCGACGCGAGCACCGTGTTGCTGGTCGCATCGACGAGCACCCACGAGCGCGCATTCACGCCCGGCGGCGGCACGGCGCCCGGCATGTAGGTCGCGGGCGCGCCGGTGAACTGCTCGGTGGCGGCCGGCGCCGCATGCGCGGCCTTGGCCTTGGCGGCCGGCTTCGCCTCGGCGACGACGATCGTCGATGCGAGTGCGACGGGCAGCATCACGCCGAGCGCGACGTTGCGCGCGGCGGTGCCGAAGGCGATGGAGGAAGCGAGGGACTTGAGGCCTTGGGGAGACAGACGCATGATCGATTCAGGCTGATGGCAGAAAGTGCGGTGCGAAACGCGCAGGGTTGAACGGCAAGGCGGCGGGCGTTTCGGGCACTCGCCCGAAATCGTCGGGCGACGCGAAACGCGCCGGTTGGACTCGTGCGGACGCGTTCGGTTCGCGGCCGTCGCGAGCGGGCGGACAGGCGGCGAAACGAGCGCCGCAATGGGCCCAGCCGGGCCGCGGGCGACGCGGAATCCGGCCATTATACGTGGCCGCGCAGGGCGTTTTCGCGAACCTGGCGCCGGACCGTCGCACATCTGCATCGGGCGCAGGGTGACGGCAAGCTGCACGTCATCGCACGCGAAGCTGTGCGAAAGGCATGCGCAGGCGAGGTGGAAGTCGGGTTGCGCCGCACGCTGCGGCGCGATGTCGCGCGGGGGGAACGCGCGTCCGGCGCGTGCCGGAGATCCGGTGTGAGAGGCGACGCGGGCGACCGGCGTTACGCCGGCACCCGCGCACGGGCTAGCGCCACGCGTCGACGATGATGCGCTTCAGCACGTGCAGCTTGCGATGCAGGAAATGCTCGGCGCCGGGGATCACGACGACCGGCAGTTCCTGCGGCCGCGCCCAGTCGTACACGGAAGCGATCGGCACCGTGTCGTCGGTTTCGCCGTGGATCACGAGCGTGTTCTCCGGCACGTCGGCCACCTGCCAGCGGCTCGCGGCCGTGCCGACGAACACCATCCGTTCGATCGTCTCGCCCGCGTCGCGCAGCCGCTTCGCGACGTGCGACAGCACGAAGGTGCCGAACGAGAAGCCCGCGAGCACGAGCGGCAGGTCGGCGTACGCGGGCTGCGCGCGCATGTGCGCGAGCACCGCGAGCAGGTCGTCGGCCTCGCCGGTGCCGTTGTCGTGCACGCCTTCGGTCGCGCCGACGCCGCGAAAGTTCGACCGGAACACGACGTAGTCCAGCTGCACGAGCGTGCGCGCGAGCGTCTGCGCGACCTTGTTGTCCATCGTGCCGCCGAACAGCGGATGCGGATGCGCGACCAGCGCGATCCCGCGCGGCGCGGCGCCGCTCTCGCGCACGGCGTCGGGGAGGTCGACCGCGATTTCGATCTGCCCGACCGGGCCCGCGATCAGCGACTTCTGCGTATGAACGTTCATTCGGCCGGCCCGCTCAGATCTTCAGGCGGTCGACGACCTTGCCGTCGCGCAGGTGCGATTCGACGATCTCGTCGATGTCGGCCTGGTCGACGTACGTGTACCACGTGCCTTCCGGATACACGACCATCACGGGCCCTTCCTCGCAGCGGTCGAGGCAGCCGGCCTTGTTGATGCGAACCTTGCCGGGCCCCGCGAGGCCGAGCTCCTTCACGCGCTTTTTCGCATATTCCTGCATGCTCTGCGCGTCGCATTGCGCGCAGCTCGGGCGTTCGGCGCCCGGTTCGCGCTGGTTCAGGCAGAAGAAGACGTGGTGCTGGTAGTAGGAATCCATGATGGTGACGAGCGTCCCGGCGCGAGGCCGTGCGGAAAGAGGAGCGGTTGCCGCTGCGCGGGGCAGCGGGCGTGAAGTGTTCGGTGCCAAGCGGCGCTCATGTGCCAGCGGATTCGTGCTCGTGGCAACGCGCAAACCGCAGCGATGCCTGGTGGCATCGCGAGGATTTGCAACGCGGCCACGGGCGCGAAGGCGCCGCACATCAGTGCCGATTGGTGCCGAACACTGCACTCATGCGGACGATTATAGCGAGCGGCGCACGCGGCTGCCCGCGATACGGCCGCCGCGTGGCCCTGACCACCGCGTCAGCGGCGCAACGCGGCCGGCAGCCACGCATGCTCGACGCGCTGGCCGAGCCAGATCAGCGCCGCGTAGGGCCAGATCCACGCGAGCCAGCGCGCGAGGCTGTTGAAGTGCACGTAGCGGCCCTGCCGCCAGCCCGACAGCGTGAAGTCGAAGAACGGATTGACCGGCAGCAGGTTCACGAGCGCCACCCCGGCCAGCAGTGCGAGCGCCGCAAACGTCGCGCGCCACGCCGCCGGCACGTGCAGCGCGACGAGCGCGGCCGCAAACCCGAGA
>NZ_JAAGPB010000243.1:0-12494 GCF_017104585.1 Burkholderia sp. Ac-20392 | reverse complement strand
GCACGAGCGCGGCTTCGTTGATGTCGGTCGCCAGCACGTCGGCGCCCTCGCTCGCGAACCGCAGCGCGGTCGCGCGGCCGATGCCCTGCCCGGCCGCCGTCACCAGCGCGCGTTTGCCCTGCAATCTCATGAGCACCCCTCCCGAAAAAGCCGGCCACCCATCGGCCGATTGGCACAAAGGACTAAAGGTCCAACCAATCATAGGAAGGGATCCCGCGTTTGTCACGGAATCGGGATTCGGTATTTACCCGAGTGAGGGATGCGGGCGACCTGGCACTTTTTTGCTCGGACGGACGCTTCGGGATCCCTGTCCGTCAACGAAGCGCCGGTTCCGTTATCGCGACCCGGGCGAACAAGTCACGCGACGCGCCCGCCGTTGCGGCGAGCGTTGGGCCAGAACCGTCCGGGCGGGGTTTCATGCAATGACGGTGAGATTCGGCACGGCAAACCATCGGCAAGCCGGGCCGCGTGTCTGCGCCCGGCCCGCCGAGGTACGTCACAGGTCGGTCGATACCGACAGCCAGAACGTGCGCGGCGCGCCCGTGAACAGGTACCCGGTCGGGTTCGCCTGCCAGTAGTCGCGATTGAACAGGTTCGTCACGTTCGCGCGCAGCGTCACGTCGCGGCCGGCGACTTTCGTCGTGTAGCGGCCGCCGAGATCGAAGCGCGTCCAGCTCGGCACGTGCTGCGTGTTGTCCTGGCTCACGTAGGCCTTGCCCGTGTAGATCATCCGGCTCGTCAGCGTGACGCCCGGCACGAACGGCGTATCCCATTCCGCCCCGAGCGTGGCCTGCAGCGACGGCGCGCCGATCGCGTGATTGCCGTCGTACGCGCCGCCCTGCGTGCGGCGCAGCCGCGCGTCGAGCCACGTGACGCCGCCCAGCAGCCGCACGCCGCGCGTGACTTCGCCGAAGCCCGACAGTTCGAGACCGCGATTGCGCTGCAGCCCGTTGAGGCTGTACAGCTTGCTGACCGGATCGACGATCCCGCTCGGCACGTCGATCTGGAACAGCCCGAGCGTCGCGCCGAACTTGCCGAGATCGAGCTTGGTGCCGACTTCGTACTGCTTGGACTTGAACGGCGCGAACACCTGGTTCGGGTTCGCCGCGTCGGCCGGCGGCGGCGAGCCGGGCGTCAGCGCCTCGATGTAGTTCGCGTAGAACGACAACTGGTCGAGCGGACGCACGACGAGCGCGACGGACGGCGTGGTCGCGCCCTGGTCGTAATGCGAGGTCTCCGCGCCGGACGTATCGAAGTTGCGGCTGCTCACCTGCTGGCGACGCACGCCGACGGTGAGCTGCACGAGCCCGCCGGCAACGGACAGCGTATCGGCCACGCCGATGCTGCGCAGGATCTGCGCGCTGTCCTTCGTCTCCGGCAACACGGAAACCGCGGCGCCCGGCCCGGCGAGGCGGGTCGGCATGTAGATGTTCGTCGCGTAGCTGCCGTACGCGGTCTGGCCGAACCACGTCGTCTGCTGCAGGTAGTCGCCGCTCACGACGAGCTGGTGATCGATCGGGCCCGTCTTGAAACGCGTGCGCGCACCGGCCTCGGCCGACAGCGCATGCGATGCGCCGGACTGGTATCGCGACGTGGATTTCGCATCGCCTTGCGCATTGACGATCGTCGCGCCCGGGTCTTCCAGCTTGTCGTAGCCGAAGCGGTTCATGCCCACCGCGCCGAACAGCGTCACGTTCGACGACACGTCGTATTCCGCGCGCCCCAGCGCCGTCAGGCTATGGGAATTCGAATAGGAAAACGTCTGCGCGAGATTGGTTCGCGAATCGGGCGCCGCCGGCACCGCGATGCCGGCGATCGGCGTATAGCCGCGCACCGGCGCACGCATGAAGTCTTCCTGGTAGATCACGTCGCCCGACGCGCGCAGGCGGCTGCCGCGGTAGTCGAGCCCGACCGACAGCGACGTATTGCGCCGCGACTGCTCGTCGATCGGCGTATCGCCTTCGCGATGAGCCGCGTTGATGCGCACGCCGAATTCGCCGTTCTGGCCGAAGCGCCGGCCGATGTCGGCGTGGCCGCCGAACACCGAGCTCGATGCATATTCGGCGGTCAGCCGGTTGAGCGGCGTGTCGTCGGCGCGCTTCGTCACGACGTTCACGCTGCCGCCGACGCTGCCTTGCGGCATCATCCCGTTCAGCAACGCGCCGGGGCCCTTCAGGATCTCGACTCGTTCGACCGGATCGGCCCCCACGCGATAGGCGGGCACCAGCCCGTAGAGGCCGTTGAGCGCGATCTCGCTGTTCTCGACGCGCAGCCCGCGGATCGTGATCGCGTCATAGCGGTTGGTGCTGTCGATGGCCGCGCGAACCGACGGGTCCGTGGTGGTCAGCAGGTCCGCGACGCTGGTCGCCTGCTGGTCGCGGATCAGCTTTTCGGTGTAGCTCGAAATGCTGAATGGCGTGTCCATGTAGTCGCGATTGCCGAGCATGCCGACCTTCGCGCCCTGCGCGACCTGGCCGCCTGCATATGCTTCGGGAATGGCGTCGCCGACCCGCTTGCCGAGCACGTTCACGGCCGGCAGCACGCCCGCCTCGGCGCCTGCGGCGGCGACGGCCGGGCGCAGCGAGAAACTGCCGTCGGACTGCCGCACCGGCTCGAGACCCGTGCCGTTCAGCAGCGCCTGGAACGCGCCCTGCACCGAGTACGTGCCGTGAAGGGCCGCGCTGGTCTTGCCCGCCGTCAGGTCGCCCGGCACGCTGAGCATCACGTCGGCCTGATCCGCAAGACGGTTCAGCGATGCCGACAGCGAGCCGGCCGGGATGTCGTAACGCCGGGTCGCGGCTTGCGCCGCCGCGCCGGCGGCCGATTGGGCGGACGCCGCCTGCCACGCGCCGCTCCCGGCGAGCACGAGGCCGAGCACGGCGCACCGGACGGCGTGCGCGGCGGGCCGTTGCGCGGTGCGCAGCGCGCGGGGCATCCGCGCACTGCTGCGCGCGGACAACGAAAAATCGGGATGCGACGAGAACGGCGGGCGAGGCATGGACGGCATTCCTTGAGAATGAAGTGAGCAAGGGAGGTCCATCGCGCGTCTAACAGAGCCGGATACCTTGGCTTGATAGCGGCCGCGCCCGGTCGTTCGGGCGGCGCCATGCTGGCTGCGACTGTCGCCATCGCGACGACACCGCGTTCCGGACGGAAGCGGGTGTCGGCAAGCCGGGGCGGATGCCCCGCCTCATGGCGCCGGGTCGGCATTCAGAGCACTGATTGATCTCCGAATGGTCCTCTTTCATCTGTTAATCGGATGACGCCCGGAAATGCGAACCAGAATCTGGAATTTTTTTGCGACCGCGTCGGACACCCTGCGTAACCTCGGCACGGCGACGCATCATGCGGGGGGCCGGGCTTCGATCGTGACCCACCACGGCAACGTGCGGCGCACCCGGATCGGCAGGTCGCGCTCGAGCATCGCGAGCATCTGGTCGGGGTGATCGGCAGGAAAGCGGCCGACCACGCGCAGGCCGGCAACCGCGGGATCGACGCCGATGTACCCGTGCTGATAGCGATCCAGTTCGGCCATCAACGCACCGAGCGTGACGTCGTCGGCCAGGATCACGCCGCGCGACCACGCTTCGCGTGCAGGATCGGCGCGCGCCGGCGCCAGGATCTCGTCCGCGGTGAATTGCCGTTGCTGGCCGGCCGGCACGATCTGGACATGCCCGGCCCGGTTGCGAATCTCGACACGGCCGTCGAACACGGCCAGCAGCGTGTGCGTACCGGACTGCCGCACGGTGAACCGCGTGCCCAGCGCCTGCATCCGGCCGTTCGGCGTGTCGACGAAGAACGGCCGCCCCTGCGTGTCCTTCGCCGTATCGATGAGGATCTCGCCCATCGTCAGTGTCAGAAGACGCCGGGTGTCGTCGTAGTGCACGTCGAACGCGCTGTCCGTGTTCAACCACACGCGCGTGCCGTCGGCGAGCTGCACGTCGCGCCGCTCGCCGATCCCGGTGCGGTAGTCCGATCGCCAGGCCATCATGCGATCCGCCAGTGGTGTGAAACGCCATGCGAACCAGCCGGCGAGGCCGGTGCCGGCCAGCGCCACGAGACTGCCCAGCACATGACGCCGGCTCGCCGAACGCGTCGCGGACACGTGCACGGCCGCCGCGGCGGCATTGCGCTCGCCTGCGCTCTCCGCCCGCAACGGCTCGAAGCGCCGGCTGACCGCTTCGACATGCGCCCACGCGCGCCGATGCTCCGGCCGCTCGGCCAGCCACGCCGCCCACGCGTGGCGATGCTCGCCACTTCCGCCATCGGCATGCAGAAGCGCATACCAGTTGGCCGCCTGTTCGAGACTTTCGAAATCCGCCTGGACGCCGGATTCGGCAGCGGATGGGGACGACGAGACAGCCATCGGTCAGTGCTTGATACCGGCGTCGAGCAACGCGAGCTGCAACATCGCCTGGGCGAGATACTTCTGCACCATCCGGTCGGAGACACCCAGTTCGCCCGCGATCTCGCGAGTGGGCATGCCATGAATCTGCGCCATGACGAATGCGTCCCTTGCCTTGTCCGACAGCCGGCTGATAAGCGCGCCGATTTCCATCAGCGTCTCGATGACGATCGCGCGATCTTCGGGCGAAGGTTCATAAGGCTCCGGCTGGGCGGCGAGCGCGTCGAGCCATGCCTGCTCGACCTGACGGCGGCGAAACAGGTCGATACACATGCCCTGCGCCATCGTCCGCAAATAGGCCCGCGCCTCGGCGTCGCTGTCGAAGCCCTTCGGCGCGGGCTTGAGGATCAGGCGAAGAAACGCGTCCTGGGCAAGATCCGCCGCATCGAAAGCGTTGCCCAGCCGCCGGCGCAGCCATCCCTGCAACCAGCCATGGTGGTTGCGATAGAGCGCCTGCACTTCCTGATGCACGGCAAATTGAGCGGCGGACATGGAACAACCCCTTCTGCTTTAAAGGCGCGAGACAAAAAGACAAATAAGAATCATTACGATTTATAAACCAATTCAATTGGTTTACGCAATATTTTGCAATTAGGGGTCGCATTGGATTGCCGGCCTCGACGCCCGTTCATTCGTCAGATGATTTTCGCGAAACGGGAGGTTGCCGGCCGCGGTTCACCGCATTCCGTCTTGCGGGCGGAAATCACCGCCCTTCGCCTGACATGCCGGACATGTTCCGGAAATCACCAGGGCCGCGGCGTGACAGGTGTAGCGATGCCGGGAAGCGACGTGCTCGAATTGCGCGGTCAGTTCATCGTCGTGAAGATCGCAAATGTCCCCGCATCGACGACACACGAGATGGTGGTGAGGCCTGCCGTGATTCAGTTCATAAACGACGCGAGAATCGCCGAGCGATGCACTGGTGACGAGGCCGCTTTCGACAAAGGCCGACAGGGTGCGGTACGTGCTGGCGAGACTGACCGGTTCCGGGCCGCCGGAGAGCATCCGGTAAATCTGCTCGACGGAAAAATGCGCGTCTGGATGCTCGCGGAACAATTTCAGTATGCTGAATCGACTGGCTGTCGGTCGTATCCCCGCCCGAGCCAGTTCCGTGTAGATGGCTTTCATTGTGTTGTTGTGAGAATGTCCGGCTACATCATGTCTTGCAGACGCTTAAGTGTCCCTTAAGTCGCGTATCACGCTACGGCGAGCATCGCGGCCATGCATGGATGCCTCGCATCCGTGCGGCAAGGAAGCCAGGGTTCACGTGCAAATATCAGGGATCGTCGCGACGGCGAGTGGATGGAGGCTGAAGCCGCTCGACGATGCGTCGGCATTCAGACAGAAGAACCCGGCAGGTCAACGCATTGCCGCCCGGGCAACGGCTTGCACGGCATCGACGGCCACGCAGGCGGAACGGACGGCGCGGCGAGATACGCCCCCGACCGATCGCCGTGTAGTCGCCCTGGAAAATGGTTCCGGCACGCGAGGCAATCCTGCGAGCGGATGAGGGGCGCGGCTTGCTGCCCGCCCCCTGTCGATCACGAGTCGAGCGACGTCATGCCCGACTGCAGGTAGTTCTGGATCCCGACCTTCTGCACCAGCTCCAGTTGCGTCTCGAGCCAGTCGATGTGCTCCTCGGTATCGTCGAGAATGGCTTCGAGGATTTCCCTCGACACGTAGTCCTGCACCGACTCGCAATACGCGATCCCTTCCTTGCAGGTGGCCTGGGCGATACGTTCGAGCTTCAGGTCGCATTCAAGGATCTCTTCCGTATGCTCGCCGATGAGGAGCTTGTGCAGATCCTGAAGATTCGGCAGGCCGTCGAGCATGAAGATGCGCTCGATGAGCGCATCCGCATGCTTCATCTCGCCGATCGATTCCTCGTATTCGTGCTTGCCGAGCTTGTCGAGTTGCCAGTGACGATACATGCGGGCATGCAGGAAATACTGGTTGATCGCCGTCAGCTCGTTCTTCAGTTGAGCATTCAGGTATTCGATGACTTTCTTGTCGCCTTTCATCGCGGTTCTCCCGTTCGGCCCGTGCATCCGCACGCCACACCCTGAACCAACAATAGTCGGCGGCCGGTCGAATCGCAAACGCGCGCCCGACGAGACCGACGGCCTGTCGAGAAAAACGTTCGAAGCCGGCATGCGGCCGATGAAATCATCCTGTAGTGCGAATGATTTCAATTTTCATTTTGTTCCACACGCATCGCCGCTGTGCCGATGGTCCGCCTCCATTTTTCGGGCGGCGCGCCACGCCCTGCTTGCCCAGATCGGAATGGCGCGCCGCAATGAAACGGACGCATTTACCACCGATGCGTATAGCTGGCCGTCAGCACGGCACCCGCCGCGGGCAAGCGGCTCGTGTTGTTGCTGTTGCGCATGAGCTGGCTGTAGAGCGGCAGGTAGTAGCGGTTCAGCAGGTTCTCGACACCCACTGTCACGCGATCCTTCTTCGTGATCTGGTAGCGCGAGATCAGGTCTATGGTCGTGTAGCTGCCCACGTCCATGCGACCGAAGCCGATCTTGTCGTTGAGCCGGTAATCGCGCGCTGCGTAGAACGTTGCCTGCAGCCGATTGCTCCAGCGCAGGTTCGGCCGATATTCGAGATAACCGGTCAGCTTGAGCGGCGGAATGCGATAGCCGGTCATGTTCTGGAAATTCGCGCTGTTCTGCGGCCGCTCGCGCCCCTGCATGTAGGTGATCGTGCCGCCCGCGCCCCACTTGTCGTCGTCGGACGCGTAGTCGACGGTCGCTTCGATGCCGGCGATGCGCTCGGCCGTGCGCGTGAGGATCAGCCCGTTGTTGAAACTCTGGACGTCGCCGAGTTCCGACGTCGTGTAGAAGAGAGCGAGCGTGCCGTCGGCGTGATTGCCCAGGCTGCCGCGCCAGCCGATCTCGTAGTTGTTGGTCTTCACGGGTTCGAGGCTCGACGAATGGATGTCGAAGCCGGCGGTCGCGTTACGCAATTGCAGCCCGACGTCCGGCAACTGGAACCCCTGGCTGAACGATGCGTAGATTTCCTGGCTCGGCACCGGCGCATAGGCGACGCCCGCATTGAACAGCCATGCGCCGTAGCCGGTCGATCCGCCCGGCACCGTGTACTTCTTCGCCAGCCGCAGCTGGGAAAGCGGCACGAAACTGTCGAAGCTCGCACTCGCATGTTCGTAACGCACACCGGCTTCCGCCGACCACTTGTCGCTGAACTTGTGCTGCAGTTGCGCGAAGCCGCCGACACTGGTCGCGATCAGTGTGGGCAGGTACGTCAGCGTGCCGACCTTGCGGTAGACGAGGCCGCCGCTGGCGTCGTAAGCGGCCGGCGAGAAAATATCGTCCGGCATGTCGCTGCGTTCCTGGTTGAAGTCGGCGCCCCACTGGATCTTCGTGCGGCCGGCGCGATCGAGCGGCGTCGTGATCGTCAGTCGGCTGCCGAACACCTTCGAATCCTGCATGACCTGATCGACGTTGTTGCCGCGCGTCGCCACCGCGCGCGCATCGAACGGCGCGAAACGCGTGAAGTAGTTCCGGTAGTAGAGCTGGGCCGCCACCTCGCTGCCGAGCACGTCCTTGTTGCTGTACTGCAGGTTGAGCTGCGTGTTGCGGATGCGGTTCTGGTCGTCGAGTTGTAGCCCGTCTTTCGGACGCGCGACAGTCGTGCCCGGCGGCAGCTTCGCGACCGACGGATCGCTCCCGTAGCGGGTGTCCTGCTTCGCGTCGTAGTGACTCGCCGAAAACACGATGCGCTGATTCGCATCGATCCGGAATCCGAGTTTGCCTTCGACGTTGTAGACGTTCGAGTCGAACAGATCGCCCTGGCTCGGTTCCGGCGCGATGCGATGGCCGCGCGCGTCATACGAACTGCCGATGTGCTGCGCATCGACGTTGAATTCGTACTCGACGGGGCCATGGCTGCCCGCGAAGAACTGCTGCACGGTGCCGCCGAGGCCGCCGCTGCCCAGGTGCGACAGCGGCGACGTCATCGAAACCGTCGTCTCGGCGCGCGGCGCGCCGCCCGGCTGACGCGTCGTGATCGATACGATGCCGCCCGTTGCGCCCGCCCCGTAAACGGCGCTGCTACCGCGCAGCACTTCGACTTTCTCGATGTTGTTCGGGTCGACGTTCGCCAGGTTGCGCGCCGAATCGCGATTCGTATTCAGCGGTACGCCGTCGACCAGCACGAGTATGTTCCGGCCGCGCAGGGTCTGGCCGTAGTCCGTCATCGTGTGGCTCGAATCGGCCATCCCCGGCACGGCCTTGCTCAGCACCGTCGCCAGATTGTTCGATCCGGCTTCGAGGTCGCGCAACGTGTCGCGACCGATCACGGTGATCTGCCGGGTCGGTCGAACGAGATCGCTGTGCGTCCGGTCGCCCGATACCTCGATTGCCGCGAGTTCCACCGGCTCCGCGGCACGACTTGCGGTCGCGCTCGCATCGGCGCCCGCATTCGCACTCGCAGCGGCACCCCCATCTGCGCTCGCCCCCGCACCCGAATCGGTCTTCAGCGGTGCGACAGGCGCTCCGCTCTCGACCGTGAACGTGTTCCGTCCCGTCGCACGGGCCTGCAACCCCGAACCCGACAACAGTTGCGCCAGCGCCGCTGCCGCGGTCAGCCTGCCCTTGACGGCCTGGCTCGTCCGCTGCTCGGCACTGGACGTCGAGAACAGCAGCTGCGCGCCGGATTGACGCGCAAATGCATTCAGCGCGCGATCCAGACGCTGTGCGGGAATGTCGAATGACGACACGTCACCGCCTTGCCCCCACGCGGCTGCCGACAGGCAGCTCGCAACCGCGACACACACGACACGCCCCACACCGGCTTGGTGCCCATTGCCCCTCATACCCCCGCTCCTCGTTTGAATCGTTATGAATCGATGACGCTCACGAGGGTTGCCGGACGAGCCGACGGGTTTGTTGACGTCCTGACGAAAATTTATTTCGAGCGAAGATTCAGCGGTGCGCGACGGTCACCGTGCCGTCCGCGTCCCGCTTGACGTTGAGCGGCAGCACGCCGGGCAGCATGTCCAGCAGCGTGTCGACGTTGTCGGTATTGAATTGTCCGGACAAGCGCAGGTTGGCGGCGCGCGGGTCGAGTTCGACCGGGGCGCGCCGGTAGCGGCGAATTTCCGCGATCGCCACGCTCAACGGCGTGCCGTCGAAGACGAGCCGGCCTTCGCGCCAGCTCAACGTGGCGGCCGGATCGAACGGCTGGAGTGCGCCGATTCGATCGCCTTTGACGACGACGGATTGTTCGGGATGGAGCCTCACCGCCGGGCGCTGTGCCACGGCGACTTCCACGGCCCCGGATACGACGCCGACGCGCACGTCCTGCGCATCGCGGCGCACCGTGAAGCTCGTGCCGATATCGTGGATCGTCACGTCGCCTGCGCGCGTGACGAATGGCCGGAACGACGAGTGCGCGATCTCGATCGATGCCTCGCCCTGTTCGACCAGCATGCGTCGCGAGCGCACGTGCCACTCGACGCGTGCCGACGATCCGGTATTCAGCACGAGCCGGCTACCGTCGGCGAGCGGCCACTCGCGGTGCTCGCCCACGGCCGTCGCGAGCGTGTCGACCCGGTACGCCGGATCGGCATGCCAGACCATCAGCGCAGCCGCGACGCTCAGCATCGATCCGCCGACGACACGCCGGGCGGTTCGTCGCCGCGCCGCGCCGCGCACCACCGCGTCGAGCGGATAACGCGCACGCAACGCGTCCTTGAAAGGATCGAGCGAGTCGTCTTGGGGAGGCGTCGAATCGTGACTACGGGGGGACTCAGGCAGCATCGGCATTCGCCGTCTTGGTGTGCAGGGTGTTCTGCAGGATCGGGGTGAGGTCCGTCATCGCACGGGCCATGTGTTTGGCGACCATGTTACGTGATATGCGCAACTGCGCCGCCACTTCTTCCTGCGACAGGTCGTGCAGCTTGTGGAGGATGAACACCTCGCGACAGCGCGCGGGCAGCGCGTCGATGGCCCGTTCGAGTTCCTGCACGGTCTGCCGGTAGCTCAGTGCCTGCTCGCCGTCGATATCGTCCGACCGCCAGTCGGGAACGTCGACCCCGGCCGGCTCCATGTGGCTCGCGTGCAGTTCGTCCCCTCTCCATCGGTCGATGGCCCGATGTATCGACAGATGACGCAGAAAGGCCAGCGGAGTATGAACCGGTTCGCCCGGCGGACGCTGAAGGAGCTGCACGCCGACATCCTGGACGACGTCGCACGCGAATGCGCGATCGCCGAAGCGATGCCGGACGTGATTGACGAGTTCCTCGTAGTGCTTGATGAACGCAGCGATCAGCGGAGAGTGGGAGGAGTCGCGGTGCGAGCCGGTCACATTGCTACGGGATGAGCGAGCATCACGCCCAAAATGATAATAATTCTCATTATTGTGATGGATTACAAAACTGTCAACAGACGCGCGGCTGGCCCGGCCGCTCGACCGGTTTTCGCACGCGCTCGACGCGACGCAGCGCCAAACTGACGAAAAAGTCATGTTCGCGTCAGGGTCTCAACGGGATGCGCGCGCCATCATGGCGTACCGGACTGCGCTTCCGGTCCATCGCCACCCCGCCCGCGTTCGATCCCTGCGGGCACCTCCGTCCCCCGGCGATGGGCTCCGTGACTGGGCGAGCAGACACGGCGCGCAGGCCGATTTCCCGCCCCGGACTTTGCGTCCGGGGCGTTTTTGTCTGTGCTTTCCAAGAAAATAAGCGTGGATTGTTTCTAAATCGGCAAAAGGTAATTTGAGCCAGACAGGATGTTTTTTCCGGTCACAGACGCTTACATTTAGCGCACCACTCATGGAAACCGCTACGGATTCGCCATCGGGTAGTGACATCCACTGCCAAGGCCGAAACCGCACGAGCTTTAGGAAACGGCAAAATGAAGGCCCCCAAATCCCTGCCTGCGCTCGATCCCGCCGACGTTCACGTCGAAATCCTCGAACGTTCCGATACGCTGCTCGTCGTCCGCTGGGTCGAACCCGGCCGCTGTCACTACGGTGAACAGCGCTGGCGCCGCCGCTTCGCGCAACGCACCGGCACCTGCGCGCTGTCGCGCCAGGTGATCCACCGCGGCGACGAAGTCTTCCGCCCGGCCGAACGGCCGGCCCCCGCGAACGCAGCCGCGATGATCTCCGCCGCCGAAGTGCTCGCGCTGGCCGGCGGCAGGTAAATCCTGCCGGCCGCGCGTCACGGCACGCGGCGCCACACGATGCGACGGCCCTAGAAGTGCCGGTCTAATTCCCCCGCTTGTCTGCCACGCCCGCGCGCACTATCGTTACACCACTCAATGTAATGATTACGCGTCGCGGCCGCCGGTCGCGCCGATGGAGGCAGACATGCATGCATGGAGCGCGCGCCACGTCCCGGCGCAAGGCGGCAAGGTCGCGGTCGTGACCGGCGCCAACAGCGGGCTCGGCTGGCAGCTGGCGGAAACGCTGGCCGCGAAAGGCGCGACGGTCGTGATGGGCTGCCGCGACGCGGCCCGCGCCGCACAGGCGGCCGATGCGATCCGCCGGCTCCATCCCGATGCCCGCGTCGAAGTCGACGCGCTCGACCTCGCCGATCTTGCGTCGATCGCCCGCTTCGCGGCCGACGTGGCCGAACGCCATGGCCGCGTCGACATCCTCTGCAACAACGCCGGCGTGATGTTCCTGCCGCTGCGCCATACGCACGACGGCTTCGAGATGCAGTTCGGCACCAACCACCTCGGCCATTTCGCGCTGACCGGCCATCTGCTGCCCGCGCTGCGCGCCGCGCGCCGGGCACGCGTCGTGACGATGTCGAGCGGCCTCAACCGCGGCGGCCGGATCCGCGTCGACGACCTGCGCGCCGAGCATCGCTACAACCGTTATCTCGCTTATTGCGACAGCAAGCTCGCGAATCTCGTGTTCGCAATCGAGTTGCAGCGCCGCTTCGAGCGCGCGGCGTTCGCCGGAATCAGCGTGGCCGCGCACCCCGGCTACGCGGCGACCAACCTGCAGTTCGCGGGCCCGGCGATGGACAGCTCGCCCGCCCGTGCCGCGCTGATGCGCGCCGCGAACCGTTATCTCGCGCAACCGGCCGACCAGGGCGCGCTGCCCGCGG
>NZ_JAAGPB010000242.1:0-238 GCF_017104585.1 Burkholderia sp. Ac-20392 | reverse complement strand
AAAAAAAAAACACCCCCCCCCCCCCCCCCCCCCCCCCCCCTCTCCTCTTCCTCGCTCTCGCCTTCTCCCACGTTCACTCCCACTTTCAGCTCCCCCCTTCCTTTCCCTCCTCCTCGCTCTCTCTTCTCTACGTCTCTCCTATCTACGTCCACCATCTTTCCCTCCGACTGCTCCCTTCTACCCTTTACCCTTTCCTCTGCTGCCATCTCTTCCTCCACCCTCCTCCCGCTTCTCTTGT
>NZ_JAAGPB010000241.1:0-12857 GCF_017104585.1 Burkholderia sp. Ac-20392 | reverse complement strand
CCGCCCATGCGCGCGATCACGGCGCGCGCGGCCTGGTACTGCGCGTGCCGGCCAGGATCGAGCGTGTCTTCCAGCAGGATGTCGTGGCCGAGCACGCCTTGCGTGTGGCCCGGATAGATCATGAAGCCGGCCGCCTCGTCGGTGCCTTCGCTGCCGTCCTGCCAGAAGCTGCCGTTGCGTTCGCGGCGATCGGGATGGGGCGCGAACCACGCGTCGCGGTCGGCGGCCGGCATCGCATGATGCAGGCGGAAGAACACGCGCATCAGGTTGTCGCGATACCACTCGCGTACCTGCAGATACCAGCCGCGCATGCCGGGCGCGCCGAGCGTGTGAAGCACGCGGACCGGCAGCGGCCAGTCGGGAAACGCCTGTAGCGGCAGGTCGGTGGGCGCGGGCCGTGCGGTACCCGGGTCGGTTTCCCACGGCAGTCGATGCGGGCTGTCGTCGAGTTGGCCGTATGCGGTCGGCGGGCGGCCCCACAGTGCGCCGCCGCCGCTGGCCAGCGATGACGCGATGCACAGGTTGCCCTGCACGACGAACACGTAGAAGCGCGTGAACCAGTCGGCCAGTTGCTGGCCGTCGGCGCGTTGTGCGACGAGCGTCGCGAGTTCCTGGTCGAAGCGCTGCAAGCCGCGCTCGAGCGTCGGCAGATGCCCGCGCGCGACACGCAGCATGCGCCAGAACACCGGCAGCGAACGCAGCAGCCGCAGCGGGCGCCAGCGCAGCGGCGGCGTCGCGCCGCCGATCTCGCCGCTGTAGTTGCCGGCCGACACGCCCCAGTCGGCGAGACGGGCGAGGAACAGGTCGTTGTTGATGTAAGACGCGCCGCCATAGAGCGCGGTGAATGGTTCGTTGTCCTGCATGACGCGTGCATCCCAGCGCGCCATGATGGCCGGGATGCTGCCGGCCGCGCGTCGTTGCGCGTACTCGACCAGCCGGCTCGGCTGCGGCGGCAGGATCTCGGCGATGTTCGCGGCGGTCAGGTGTCGATGCCAGCCGTAGCTGCTGATCGGGCGGTACTGGAGCAGCCACAGCTGCCGGCCGTCCCACGCCCATTCGACATCGCCCGGCACGTAATGGAATGCGCGCAGCACGCGCTGCAGGAAGGCCCACAGCTGCGTCGCGCCCAGGCCGTGCGCGGTCGGGAACGCGCCGCGCTGCCACGGCTCGCCGAGCCGCGACAGGATCGCGCGTTGCGGGCTGGCCTGTCCGTCGGCGAGCGTTTCCAGGTGGCCTTCCACCCACTCGACTTCAACCGCGAGATGCCGCACGAAGGCAATGCCGGACAGTACGGGCGTGATGAAGCGCTGCACGACCGTTTCCTCGAGGCCGCCGTCGAGCAGCTCGGCCACGCGCGCGGCCGCCTGCGCTGCCGGTACGCGCAGGAACGTCGTGTGCAGGCCGGCGTTGGCCGCATCGGCCTGGTCTTCGCCGTGGCTCGACGAGCGGATCGCCCACTCGGCATCGGGCTGGCTCGCGAGAAAGCCGGGCAGGCGCGGATCGTCGGCGCGGGTCAGCGACAGCGCGGGCGGCACGGGCAGGCCGGCCATCGTGGCCAGCGCCAGGCGCCCGCCCTTGGTATGCGCGACGAAGCCGGCATCGCCCGCTTCGAGCCATTGCACGAATGCCGCCGGTGCGTCGATCCACGGATAGTGTCCCCAGCCGACCTGCAGCGTGACGGTGAGGTCGGCGCGCGCGAGGATGGCCGACCACGCGGCGGCCTGGCGCACGCCGAGCACGTTGTCCTGGTCGCCCCACACGAGTTCGATGCGATCGGCGACCCACTCGAGCAGCGGCAGCGCGGTATCGGCGCGCACGAGATCCCAGTGCGGCAGGAACGCGCGGCAGCGCGCATAGCCGGCGCCCATGCGGCGGTACTGTGCGCGCGTCCAGGTCAGGTTGGAGAACTTGCGGGCGAACAGCGCCGGGTAGTGCGCGAGCAGCCAGTGGATGGTCTTGCGCAGCGGATTCGGCGCCATCAGTTTCGGCAGGCGTCGTTCCCACAGGAACGCACCGACCGGCGCGAGCAGCACGCTGCGGCTGAAGTGGCCGGGGCGTCGCTGCAATGCGTGCAGCAC
This sequence comes from Burkholderia sp. Ac-20392, assembly GCF_017104585.1. Taxonomy (NCBI): domain Bacteria; kingdom Pseudomonadati; phylum Pseudomonadota; class Betaproteobacteria; order Burkholderiales; family Burkholderiaceae; genus Burkholderia; species Burkholderia sp. Ac-20392. The sequence continues at coordinate 10,779 of NZ_JAAGPB010000241.1, read as the reverse complement.
CAGCAGCGCATTCACGCCGACCGCCATGATCGCGTGGCCCGGCTCGGTCGCATCCAGCAGCGCTTGCGCATACGCGGCGAGATCTTCGCAGGGCGGTGCGGGGTTGTCGCCGAAGCCCGGCAGTTCCAGCGGTACGGGCCGGTAATGCCGGAAGTGGGGCAGTGCATCGTCCCACCAGTCGGCCGCGCTGCCGTTGCCGGCGAGGAGGTACAGGATCGGTTTGCTCATGGAGGCGTCGTCGGCGGGCGATCGTCGCGGTGGCGCACGCGGTCGAGGCGGCGCGGCGCCGTTTGCGGATGCCACGGGTCTTGTTCGTGTTGTCTTGTTCGCGTTGCGCCGGTGCGAGTGGAATGGAAGGGCGGCCCGCTCGGCTTGATGTTCGATTGTTGCGGGCATTCTACGCGAGTCGATTTCATTCGATTCGCGATTCATTCCGTGTGTCGGATTTCTCGATACGCGATCGATACGCGTGACCGGATGTCGATTGAAAGAAGTGAGTCGAAGCCGGTGAACGATCCGGGTCGAATCGCGCACTTCACGCAACCAGAGTGGTTTGACGGCTTTCCGTTGAAGGCGGCTCAGGCAGCGTTTTATCGCCATACATAGCCGCGCGTCTTCGCAATCGCGCACGGCATCGATGCGCATCCCCAGAGCCGGTACGACGGCGCACCGGCCCGGAGACGAATCAGTGCGTGGCGGTTGCCACGACCGCTTCGGCGGGGCTGCCGGGCGGCTGGCCCGTCTGCCGGCGCGAGCGGCCCGAGCTGAGGTACGCGGCGATCGAGTCCTGCGTGATCTCGCCGAGCCATGCGCCGTCGGGGTCGAGCACCGGCATCCACGACGCGCTGTACTGGTACATCTTCGACAGCACGATGCGCAGGTTGTCGTCCGCCGCGACACCGGCCGGGAAGGGCGTGACGCGCTCGCCGCACACGCCGCCGTCGGTGCGCGCCGCGCGGCGCGTCACGTAGCCGAGCGCGCGGCCCGCGTCGTCGAGCACGGTCAGGTAGCGGCAGTCGGTTTCGTCCATCACGGCGAGCGCGTGCGCGAGCGGCGTATCGACCCGTGCCGTCTCGGGTTGCGTGGCGGCGTCGCCGGCCTTCACGAGCAGCAGGCGCTTGAGCGTGCTGTCCTGGCCCACGAACTGCGCGACGAATTCGTCGCGCGGGCGCGCGAGCAGCGTGTCGGGGTGATCGTACTGCACGAGCTGGCCGCGCCGGAACACGGCGATGCGATCGCCCAGCTTGATCGCCTCGTCGATATCGTGGCTCACCATGATCACGGTCTTGTTCAGTTGCCGCTGCATCTGGAAAAACTCGTTCTGGATCGATTCGCGATTGATCGGATCGACCGCGCCGAACGGCTCGTCCATCAGCAGCACCGGCGGATCGGCGGCCAGCGCGCGAATCACGCCGATACGCTGCTGCTGCCCGCCCGACAGCTCGCGCGGATAGCGTTTCAGGTACAGCTTCGGATCGAGTGCGACCATCGCCATCAGGTCGCGCGCGCGTTCGGCGCAGCGCTTCTTGTCCCAGCCGAGCAGGCGCGGCACGACGGTGATGTTTTCTTCGATCGTCATGTTCGGGAACAACCCGATCTGCTGGATCACGTAGCCGATGTGGCGCCGCAGGTCGACCTCGTCGAGCTGCGCCGTATCCTCGCCGTTGATCAGCACGCGGCCGGATGTGGGGGCGATCAGCCGGTTGATCATCTTGAGCGTGGTGGTCTTGCCGCAGCCCGACGGGCCGAGGAACACGCAGATTTCCCCTTCGGCCACCGACAGGCTCGCGGCATCGACGGCGCGCACGGCCTGGCCGTCCTTGCGGGTGAAGGTCTTGGTCAGTTTGTCGAGTTCGATCATGTTTTCTGCACTCCCTTCGGTGTCAATGCACGCTGCAGCATCTGCAGGAGTCGGTCGGCGACGATCGCGAGCAGGCTGACGAGCACCGCGCCCACCAGCAGTTTCATCATGCTGCTCTGGCCGATGGCGCGCAGGATCAGCGTGCCGAGCCCGCCCGCGCCGACCACCGCGGCGATCGTCACCACGCCGATGTTCATCACGACCGCGGTGCGCACGCCCGCGAGAATCACGGGCACCGCGAGCGGCAGGTCGACGAGGCGCAGGCGCTGCCACGCGGTCATGCCGATGCCGGTGCCGGCTTCCTTGATGCCCGCATCCACGTTGTGCAGCGCCAGGTAGGTGTTGCGCATGATCGGCAGCAGCGAGTACAGGAACACGGCCGTGATCGCGGGGGCAGCGCCGATCCCCTGGCCGAAGCGCGAGAAGAACGGGATCATCAGGCCGAACAGCGCGATGGACGGCAGCGTGAGCACGATGGTCGCGACGCCGAGCAGCGGCCCGGCGAGCCAGTCGTGGCGGTTGATCAGGATGCCGAGCGGCACGCCGGCCACGATCGCGCAGCCCACGGCGATGCCGACCAGCCAGATGTGCTGCAGCGTGAGCTGCAGCAGTTCGGGCCAGCTCGACGCGAGATAGTCGAATACGTTCATTGGTTTTCCTTCAAGGCAGCTTGTGCGCGCGCAGGAACGCGTCGGCGACGTCGCGCGGCGACTTGCCGTCGAGGTCGACCTCCTTGGCCATCGCCTGCATCACGTCGTTGTCGAGCGCGGCCGACAGCGCGTTGAGCTGCGTCGCGAGCTTAGGATTGCGCTCGAGGGCTTCCTTGCGCACCACGGGGGTTGCGTTGTACGGCGGGAAGAAGTGCTTGTCGTCCTCGAGCGGCACGATGCCGAAGCCCTTCACGCGGCCGTCGGTCGTATAGACGAGGCCGATCTTCAACTGGTTGTTGTGCAGCGCCGTGTAGACGAGCCCCGGATCCATCTGCTTCAGTTGCGCGCGGCTGAACTGCATGCCGTAGGCGGCGAGCAGCGGCTTCAGCCCGTCGGGGCGATTCGCGAATTCCGCGTCCATCCCGAACACGTAGTGCTTCGCGGCCGGGTCGGTCTTCAGGTGCTCGGCGAGCTGCGAGACGGTTCTGATGCCGGTGGCCTGCGCGAGCGGGCTGGGCAGGCCGATCGCGTAGGTGTCGTTGAGCGGCGACGCGTCGAGCCAGACGAGCCCGCGGGGCACGTCGAGCGCCTTGACGCGCCGGTACATCTCTTCGGGCGACAGCTTGTCGTTGATCTTGTTGTAGACGAGCGCGGCGGTGCCCGTGTAATCCCACATGAGATCGAACTGGCCGTTCTCCAGCGCGCTGCGCGCGAGCGTGCTGCCGAGACCTGAACGGACTTCCACGTCGTAGCCGCGCGAGCGCAGGTATTGCGCGGTGACTTCCGCCAGCACGTATTGCTCGGTGAAGTTCTTCGCGCCCAGCACGAGCTTCGCCGCGCATGCCGGTGCGCTCGCCGCCACGCACAACGCAGCCACGGTACACAGGCGCGCGATCGATCGAATGGTGCGATGGAGCATCATGCCGCACCTCCGTGGCGTGCGAGCCAATGGCGGCTGCCGGCCGCGACGATGCCGTCCAGCACGAGCGCGAGGATCGCGGTGAGCGACGCGCCGAGCAGCAGCAGCGGCTGGTTGTCGAGATAGATGCCGGGGAAAATCAGCGAGCCGAGACTGTCCGCGCCGATCAGGTACGCGAGCGGGGCCGTCCCGACGTTGATCGCCAGCGCGGTGCGCACGCCGCCGACGATGATCGGCAGCGCATCGAGCAACTCCACCCGCACGAGCGATTGCCAGCCCGTCATGCCGATGCCCTTGGCGGCTTCGCGCAGCGCGGCCGGCACGTTCTTCATGCCTTCGTAGGTGTTGCGCGTGATGGGCAGCAGCGACGCGAGGAACAGCGCGACGATGGCGGGCACGTTGCCGATGCCGAAGATGCCGAGCGCGATGGCGAGCACGGCGAGCGACGGGATCGTGTTGCCGATGTTGAAGACCTGCATGAAGCGTTCGGCCTGATGCTGGAATCGCGGCCGACTCAGCAGCACGCCGGCCGGCACGCCCACGGCGATCGCGAGCGCCATCGAATAGACGACCAGCAGCATGTGCTGGCCCGCGTAGTACGCGAGATCGTCCGCGCGCTGGCTGAACGTGTCGGCGCCGATGCCGCGCGCGAGCGCCCAGGCGATGGCGACGATGGCTATCAGGCTGCCCAACAGCTGGACAGTGCGTCGAGTCATGAAGATACACCCCCTCGATCTCGGTGCGGCACACGCGCAGGCGCGCGCCGCGTAGACGCCGGATGGCGCCGCGACGGAAGTTCGTGATCCCGGCATGGCCGCGATTTGAACTGACGGAAACAGTCCTGCCGGCCGCAACGAGGTGCGACTGGCGTTCGAGTGAACGCAACGCTGCGTTCGTCTGATTGTCATGTTCAGCCCGGCGGCGCCGTAACGGCGAGGCGCGTTCGAGCAGGGCACCGTCATGAGACGGCATGGATGCGGCTGGCGTGAAACCTGCCGCTGGGGCCGGAGGCCCCCTTGACGTGGCGAAACGGATGCATGCGCAACGAATTGCGAAATGACATCACGTTGCGCACGAGATCATGCATTTTGTGATGAAGTTGGGTCGAGTATAGAGTAATCGAATGATCGCGTCTACCTTGAGGGCGATCGCGATTGTGCACCGCCGATCGTGTGAGGGCGCTGAAGCAGGGGAGGATCAAGCGTTCGGAAAATGATTCGAATTCCGAATCGATAGGCGAGGCCGTTGTCTCGAAGCGGATTTCGCGAGCGGTCTCGCGTCATGCTTGAAGGTCATGCGCCGCCATGTATCCGCCCGAAATCCTGGCGCGTCCGGCTTACTCGATGAAGTCCGGATCGGCGCGCGGCGTTCTGCCGGTCCAGCGCCGATACGCATGACGGAAACTGCGCGGCTCGCTGTAGCCGAGACGTTCCGCAATCGCCGCGACCGTCAGCTCCGGGTCGTCGAGCATCCGCACCGCCTCGTCGCGGCGTACGTCGTCGAGCAGTGTCTGAAACGTGAGGCCGTCCTTGTCGAGCCGTCGGCGCAGCGTGCGCTCCGTCAGGTGCAGTGCATTCGCGAGCGCCGTCATCGACTTGAAACGCGCGAGGTCGCGCGCCATCAGCTCCTTCGCGCGATCGGCGAAGCGCGTGCCGACCGACGCGGCCCACTGCCGCTCGAGCGCCTCGCACTGGCCGTGCAGCGCATTGAAGCTGACTTCGTTCGCGAGCAGCGGCATCTCCGTGCCGTTCACCGACGTGAACACGAGCCGGTTGTCGCCCGCATTGAACGCGATCTTGCAGCCGAAGTGGCGCGCGTAGTCGGCCGCATTGCGCGGCGCGCGGCGCGCGAGCTGCACCTGGGCAGGCCAGACCGGCTTGCCGACGAGATCGGACACGATCAGGCGCAGGCTCGACAGGCACATGTCGACCTGGAACACCTCGAGATCGGGCTCGCCGTTGTAGCGGCTGATCGTCACGCTCATGCCGTCCGCGTGCGCATCGATACGCACGTCGAAATACAGCCCCATGAACAGCGGAAACTGGCCCATGCACCGGAACGCCTGCGTCACCGAGCCGCTGATCAGCATCGCGTAGCCGGCGAGGCCGAGCGTCGACACGTGCAGCCGCGCACCGATCGACAGCCCGATCGACGGCACGCCGCTGCGTTGCAGCAGGTTGTGGAAGCAGCGCTGCTCCTGACCGCGATTCACGTGCAGGTTCGGCGACGCGACTTCGTCCGCGCCGAGCCCCGTGCCTTCGAGCAGCGCGGCGCCGTCGATATGCCGCACGCGGCACTCGTCCAGCGCCACCGCGATCGCGTGGACGGTGGCGGGAATGTCCTCCTGGCGTCCGGCCGGACGCGCGAGGCCGAGCGACGAGCGCAGGCTGCGTTCGGCCCGGCTCTGGTCGGGATGGGAGCGGCTGTTCATGGGGCTGACGGGGCGACGGGGTCGCGTAGAACATAGCCGGAATGTCCGCAAAACGCCAGTGCGGCACAGCAGCATGCATGGCTCGCCGGCGCACCATACAGCGGCATGTCCGGAAATATCCCCTGATTACGTCCGCTTTTCTCATTCGTGGTCGATTTTTTGGCGCACCACACTTTCCTCCAGTCGTGCGCCGCCGGCCGTGCCGGGCGAACGAGTGTTGAAGCCGTGAACGCCACCCACGTGAGGACAGCATGGACAACGACAGCCCAGGTCGATACGCATCAGCCGCCGCGACGCATGACTTCGGCGCACACGCGATGCGAGGCGACGCGGACGAACGCCGCAAGCCGCATCTGCTCGGGCTCGCGACGCTGGTGATCTTCGGCCTTGCGTACATGCTGCCGATGACGGTGTTCACGACCTACGGGATCGTCACGAGCGAGACGAACGGGCACCTCACGGCCGCGTATGCGGTCACGCTGGTCGCGATGCTGTTCACCGCGCGCAGCTACGGCCACATGGCGCGACTGATGCCGAGCGCCGGTTCCGCCTATACGTTCGCGAGCCGCAACTTCGGCACATCGGCCGGCTTCATGGTCGGTTGGGCATTGCTGATGGACTACCTGTTCATCCCGATGATCAGCTACCTCGCGATCGGCATCTACATGAAGCAGATTTTCCCCGGCGTGCCGGCCGGCGTGTGGATCGTCGGCAGCATCGTGCTGATCACCGGGCTGAACATCGTCGGCATCCGGCTCGTCAATCGCGTGAACCTGATCCTGATCGCGAGCCAGCTCGTGTTCATCGCGATCTTCTTCATCGCATCCGCACGGGTCGCGTCGGGCGAAGGGCTGTCGATGGCCGTCGCGTTGCCGTCGTCGGGTGATGCGCGTGCGATTTTCGCCGGGTCCGCGATCCTGTGCCTGTCGTTCCTCGGTTTCGATGCGGTCACCACGCTGTCGGAGGAAACACGCGAGCCGAAACGCACGGTGCCGCGCGCGATCCTGCTCTGCACGCTGGCGAGCGGTGTGCTGTTCATGCTGGTCGCCTACGTCGGGCAGGTGGTGTTTCCCGACTGGCACGCCTTCAAGGATCTCGATTCGGCCAGCCTCGAACTGATGCGGCGCATCGGCGGCGGCACGCTGTCGGCATTCTTCGTCGCCGTGTACGTGGCCGGCTGCTTCGCGAGCGCGATGGCCGGGCAGGCGAGCGTGACGCGCGTGCTGTTCGCGATGGGCCGCGACCGGGTGCTGCCCGAACGCGTATTCGGCCATCTGCATGCGCGGCTGCGCACGCCGGTGCGCGCGACGCTCGCGGTCGGCATCGTGTCGCTGTCCGCGCTGTTCATCACGCTCGACCTTGCGTCGACGATGATCAGCTTCGGTGCGCTCGTTGCGTTCGCGGTCGTGAACCTGTGCGTGATGCGCAGCTATCTGTGCCGCCCCGAGCATCGCCGCTTCGCGGGCTGGATCACGTTCGGCGTGATGCCGGCGATCGGTTTCGCGATGAACGTATGGCTGTGGTCGGGCCTGTCGCGCCAGACGTTCTACGTCGGCACCGGCTGGCTCGTGCTCGGACTCTGCCAGCTCGTGTGGCTGACGCGCGGCTTCACGCGCCCGGCGCCGACGCTGTCGATGAATTGAATGACCGTTGGCCGACTGCCGGCCGCCGGCCCTGAAACCCTGAAGGAGGAATCATCCATGAACGCTGTTGACGTCAATCTCGATGCGGACCTGCAGGCCATCGGCAAACGCCACCTGCTGATGCATTTCACGCACGCGGATGCGTATCGCGACCACGCGCTGACCGTGTTCGACCGCGGCGAGGGCTGCTGGCTCGTCGACCGCAACGGCAAGCGCTACTTCGACGGGCTGGCCGGGCTGTACTGCGTGCAGGTCGGCTACAGCCACGGCGCGGAAATCGGCGACGCGATCCGCGAGCAGATGGTGCGGCTGCCGTTCGCGACCAACTGGGGTGTCGGCCACGAGCCGGCGATCAGGCTCGCGCACAAGCTCGCGGCGCTCGCGCCGGAAGGCCTGAACCGCGTGTTCTTCACGTCGAGCGGGTCGGAATCGAACGAATCGGCGATCAAGCTGGTGCGCCAGTATCACCAGTCGCGCGGCGAGCCGCAGCGGCGCAAGTTCATCGCGCGGCGCGTCGCGTATCACGGCACGTCGTTCGGCGCGCTCGCGCTGAACGGGATGACGAACTTCCGCAAGCATTTCGAGCCGCTGATGTCGGGCGTGCGGCATGTGGGTAACACGAAACGCTACGGCCGCCAGGTGGGCGAGACGGAAGCCCAGTTCACGCGCCATCTGCTTGACGAGATCGAATCGCTGATCGTGCAGGAGGGGCCGGATACCGTCGCCGCGATCGTCGTCGAGCCGCTGCAGAACGCGGGCGGCAGCCTGACGCCGCCGGCCGGCTATGCGGCCGGGCTGCGCGACATCTGCGACCGGCACGGCGTACTGCTCGTCGCCGACGAGGTGATCTGCGGGTTCGGCCGGCTCGGCGAATATTTCGGCTCCGCGCGCTACGGGCTGAAGCCGGACATCATCACGTTCGCGAAGGGCATCGCATCGGGCTATGTGCCGCTCGGCGGCGTGATCGCGAGCGACACGGTCGTCGACACGGTGCTCAATGGCCCGCAGCAGATGTTCCTGCACGGCGCGACCTACGGCGGCCACCCGGTCGCGTGCACGGCCGCGCTCGCGAACCTCGCGATCATGGAGCGCGAAGGCGTGCTCGAGAACGTCCGCAGCAATGAGGCCGTGTTCCGCCAGACGCTCGACGGCCTGCTCGAACTGCCGTGCGTCGGCGACGTGCGCGGCGACGGTTACCACTACTCGCTCGAACTCGTGACCGACAAGGCCGCGCGCCGCTGGGCGGCCGGCATCAGTGCGCAGGCGTTCGTGTCGACGCTGCTCGCACCCGCGATCTTCGACGCGGGGCTGCTGTGCCGCGCGGGCGTCGATCACGAAGGCACGCCGATCGTGCAGTTCTCGCCGCCGCTCGTGATGTCGCGCGACGAGATCGTGTGGTTCGTCGCGAAGATCCGCGACATCCTCGTCGACACCTATGCACGCGCGACGCGCTGAGCGCGGCGTCATTCATTTCAGGAGCATTCGATGCGAACCTCACAACAGTCCTATATCGACGGCCAGTGGCTCGATCCGGCCGATGCGCAGTCGATCGACGTGATCGACCCGAGCACGGCGCGGCCGTACGCGCAGCTCAGGATCGGCAGCGCGGCCGACGTCGATCGCGCGGTCGGCGCGGCGAAGCAGGCTTTCGATACGTACTCGCGCTGGCCGGTGGACGAGCGCGTCGCGCTGCTGCGGCGCGTGCTCGAGATCTACCAGCGCCGCTACGAGGAGGTCGCGCAGACGATCAGCCAGGAGATGGGCGCGCCGATCGCCTTCGCGCGCGCGGCGCAGGCCGCGGTCGGCACCGCGCACCTCGAACAGACGATCCGCGCGCTGCAGTCGTTCCGCTTCAGCACGCAGACCGATTCGCTGCTGGTGTCGCACGAGCCGATCGGCGTGTGCGCGCTGATCACGCCGTGGAACTGGCCGATCAACCAGATCGTGTGCAAGGTCGCGCCGGCGCTCGCCGCCGGCTGCACGATGGTGCTCAAGCCGAGCGAGATCGCGCCGTTCAGCGCGATCCTGTTCGCGGAGATCCTGGATGAGGCCGGCGTACCGGCTGGCGTGTTCAACCTCGTGCACGGCTACGGGCACGAAGTGGGCGACGCGCTGTCGCGGCATCCGGATGTCGACATGGTGTCGTTCACCGGTTCCACGCGCGCAGGCGTCGAGGTCGCGAAGGCGGCCGCCGATACCGTGAAGCGCGTGCACCAGGAACTCGGCAGCAAGAGCCCGAACCTGATCCTGCCCGATGCCGACATCGAGGATGCGGTCACGCGCGGCGTGCGCAGCTGTTTCAGCAACAGCGGCCAGTCGTGCAATGCGCCGACGCGCATGCTCGTGCATGTCGACCATCTCGCGCTGGCCGAGCAGGCCGCGCGGCGGGAGGCGGAGCGCACGGTCGTCGGCGATCCGCGTTCGACGGAAACCGGCATCGGGCCGGTGGTCAGCCGCACGCAGTTCGACCGTATCCAGCACTTCATCCGGCTCGGGATCGAAGAAGGCGCCACGCTCGTCGCCGGCGGGCCGGGGCGGCCGGACGGGCTCGGCGACGGGTTCTACGTGCGGCCGACGGTATTCTCGAACGTCACGCCGGACATGACGATCGCGCGCGAGGAGATCTTCGGGCCGGTGCTGGCGATCATGACCTACCGCACCGAGGACGAGGCCGTCGCGCTCGCGAACGATTCGGTCTACGGGCTCGCGGCCTACGTGCAGACGAAGGATCCCGAGCGGGCGCGCCGGGTGGCGGCGCGGCTGCGGGTGGGCAACGTCCATATCAACTACCCGCCGTGGAACCCGGCCGCGCCGTTCGGCGGCTACAAGCGCTCGGGCAATGGCCGCGAATATGCGGAGTTCGGCCTCGTCGAGTATCTGGAGACGAAGGGCACGACAGGGTACGCTTGAGCGACGCGCGCATGCGCTGACCGGGCGGCGGCGTCCTGCGGGGCGCCGCGCCCCTTTTCATCGATGGATCGATGGATCGATCGGGAGGAATTCGACGATGCAAATGATGGAGACGACCGAAGGCGCGCGCGGAGGAGCACGCGCGATGAAGATCCTGATCGCGCGGATGAACCACGAGACCAACACGTTCTCGCCGGTGCCGACGCCGCTTGCCGCGTTCGGCCGCAACGGCCCCGACTGGGGCGACGACGCCTGTCGCGCGAATCGCGGCATGCGCACCGCGATGGCCGCGTTCCTCGACGCGGCCGAGCGTGAAGGCGCCGAGATCGTGACGCCCGTGTCGGCGGCCGCGAACCCGAGCGGGC
>NZ_JAAGPB010000240.1:0-12759 GCF_017104585.1 Burkholderia sp. Ac-20392 | reverse complement strand
CCTGCCGTGCCGGCCACCCGCTGAGCGGATCCGGCGGGCTTGTCCCGGCCGCGGGATCGGGCCGCACGCCGCAAGACCGGTCGAATGGGCCGGCGCGGGCGGTATAATCAACGTTTTTCCCGGTTGGCAGGCTTTATTCAGGTAACCCGGAATTTTCCAGGCTACCCGGGCATGCTGCGGGTTACCCGGAAAATGCCCGGAAACCGCGAACAGGTCCGGCAACAGCGAACCTGCAGGTCCGCCGGGCAAGCACGATTTTCGATCCACTCCTGCGCGCGCGCCGTCGCGCCGCTTAAAGCCTAGTCCGAACCACACCATGCACGAGAGATACGTACCCGCCGACGTCGAAGCCGCCGCCCAGGGCGACTGGCGCGCAGCCGATGCCTACAAGACGAAGGAAGATTCGCAGAAGCCGAAGTTCTACTGCGTGTCGATGCTGCCGTACCCGTCCGGCAAGCTGCACATGGGTCACGTGCGCAACTACACGATCAACGACGTGATGTACCGTTATCTGCGGATGAACGGCTACAACACGCTGATGCCGATGGGCTGGGATGCGTTCGGGATGCCGGCCGAGAACGCCGCGATGGCGAACGGCGTGCCGCCGGCGAAGTGGACCTACGACAACATCGACTACATGAAGGGCCAGATGCAGTCGATGGGCCTCGCGATCGACTGGTCGCGCGAAATCGCGACGTGCAAGCCCGACTACTACAAGTGGAACCAGTGGCTGTTCCTGAAGATGCTCGAGAAGGGCATCGCGTACAAGAAGACGGGCACCGTGAACTGGGACCCGGTCGACCAGACCGTGCTCGCGAACGAGCAGGTGATCGACGGCCGCGGCTGGCGGTCGGGCGCGCTCGTCGAGAAGCGCGAGATCCCGATGTACTACCTGCGCATCACGCAGTACGCGGATGAGCTGCTGAACGACCTCGACGGCCTCGGCTGGCCCGAGCGCGTGAAGATCATGCAGCAGAACTGGATCGGCAAGAGCTTCGGCGTGAACTTCGGCTTCCCGTACGAACTCGACGGCGAGAAGAAGCTGCTGCGCGTGTTCACGACGCGCGCCGATACGATCATGGGCGTTACCTTCTGCGCGATCGCGGCCGAGCATCCGCTCGCCACGCGCCTCGCGCAGGACAAGCCGGAGCTGCTCGCGTTCATCGACGAATGCAAGCGCGGCGGCGTCGCCGAGGCCGACGTTGCGACGATGGAGAAGAAGGGCGTCGCGACGGGCTTCTCGGTCGCGCACCCGCTGACCGGCGAGCCGGTCGAGGTGTGGATCGGCAACTACGTGCTGATGAGCTATGGCGAAGGCGCGGTGATGGGCGTGCCGGGCCACGACGAGCGCGATTTCGCGTTCGCGAAGAAATACGACCTGCCGATCAAGCAGGTGATCTCGGCCGAAGGCCAGGAGTACTCGCTCGACGCATGGCAGGAGTGGTACGGCGACAAGGAAACCGCCGTCTGCGTGAACAGCGGCAAGTACGACGGCCTGCACTACGCGGAAGCTGTCGACGCGGTCGCGGCCGACCTGAACGCCGGCGGCTTCGGCGACAAGCAGGTCACGTGGCGCCTGCGCGACTGGGGCGTGTCGCGCCAGCGCTACTGGGGCACGCCGATCCCGATCATCCACTGCCCGTCGTGCGGCGACGTGCCGGTGCCCGAGCAGGATCTGCCCGTCGTGCTGCCGGAAGACCTCGTGCCGGACGGCTCGGGCAACCCGCTCGCGAAGTCGGAAGCGTTCCTGAACTGCGCGTGCCCGAAGTGCGGCGCGGCCGCGAAGCGCGAAACCGACACGATGGACACGTTCGTCGATTCGTCGTGGTACTTCTCGCGCTACACCGCGCCGGACGCCGAGACGATGGTCGACGCGCGCACCGATTACTGGATGCCGATGGATCAGTACATCGGCGGCATCGAGCACGCGATCCTGCACCTGCTGTATTCGCGTTTCTGGACCAAGGTGATGCGCGACCTCGGCCTCGTGAAGTTCGGCGAGCCGGCGAAGAACCTGCTCACGCAGGGCATGGTGCTGAACGAGACGTTCTACCGCGAGGATGCATCGGGCAAGAAGACCTGGTACAACCCGCTCGACGTGACGGTCACGCACGACGACAAGGGCCGCCCGGTCGGCGCGACGCTGAACACGGACGGCCAGCCGGTCGTGCTCGGCGGCATCGAGAAAATGTCGAAGTCGAAGAACAACGGCGTCGATCCGCAGCTGTTGATCGACCAGTACGGCGCCGATACCGCGCGCCTGTTCACGATGTTCGCCGCACCGCCCGAGCAGCAGCTCGAGTGGTCGGGCGCGGGCGTCGAAGGCGCGAGCCGCTTCCTGCGCCGCGTGTGGAGCTTCGGTGCGGCGAACCGCGAAGCGCTTGCCGCGCGCGCGGGCTTCGATGCGGCCACGCTCGGCGAAGCCGACAAGGCGCTGCGCCGCGAGATCTACAGCGTGCTGAAGCAGGCCGATTTCGACTACCAGCGCCTGCAGTACAACACGGTCGTGTCGGCTGCGATGAAGATGCTGAACGCGATCGACGGCGCGAAGGGCGCGACGCCCGGCGTGCTGCGTGAAACGTACGGCGTGCTGCTGCGCGTGCTGTACCCGGTCGTGCCGCACGTCACGTTCGAGCTGTGGAAGGCGCTGGGCTACGCGGACGAATTCGGCCCGCTGCTCGACGCACCGTGGCCGAAGGTCGACGAGGCCGCGCTCGAGCAGGCCGAGATCGAACTCGTGCTGCAGGTGAACGGCAAGGTGCGCGGCGCGCTGAAGGTGGCGAAGGACGCGAGCCGCGAGGCGATCGAAGCCGCGGCAGTGGCCGACGACGCGTTCGCGAAGTTCAGCGACGGCAAGCCGGCGAAGAAGATCGTCGTCGTGCCGGGCCGCCTCGTGAACATCGTCGTCTGACGGCCGCTGGCCGTCGGACGTACCCAGAAGGAGCGAAGGTGATCCGCAGATCGTTTTTGATGCTTGCTGTCGGCAGCGCGGTTGCGCTGTCGGCATGCGGCTTCCAGTTGCGCGGCCAGCAGGACTACGCGTTCAAGCACCTGCTGATCGCCGGCGCGCCGGCGCCGGTCGAGGCGCGCCTCGTGCGCCTCGTCGAGGCCGGCAGCGACACGAAGATCGTCAAGTCGGCGGACGACGCCGATGCCGTGCTGCGCATGTGGGAGTCGCGTGGCCAGAACACGCTGACGCTCAACAAGTACGGCTCGGCGCAGGAATACGCGCTGTTCTACACGCTGAACTACACGTTGACGAGCAAGGACGGCACCGTGCTGATCCCGCCGAGCGCGATCGCGCTGAACCGCGCGATGACGTACAGCGATCAGTACACGAACGCGAAGGCGCAGGAAGCCGACCTCCTGTACGCCGACATGCAGAGCGACGCAGTCGACCAGCTGATGCGGCGTCTCGCGATCGTCCATTCGCTGACGCCGGCGCCGGAAGACGTGGTGCCGGGCGTCGCACCGCGCGCGCCGTTGCCGCCGCCGCCGCTCTGATCGACGGCGCACGTATCGATGCAACTGCGACTTGATGCGCTGGAGCCGCACCTCGCGAAGGGGGTGGCCGGGCTCTATACCGTCTACGGCGACGAGCCGCTGCTCGCGCAGGAAGCGTGCGACCGCATTCGTGCGGCCGCGCGCGCGGCCGGCTTCACCGAGCGTTCGGTGCATACGGTCGAGCGCGGCTTCGACTGGAGCGTGCTGCTCGGCGCAACCCAGGCGATGTCGCTGTTCGGCGAGCGCCAGCTGATCGAACTGCGCATTCCGTCGGGCAAGCCCGGCAAGGAAGGCGCCGATGCGCTGAAGACGCTCGCGGCCACGCCGAACCCCGACGCGCTGATGCTCGTCACGTTGCCGCGTCTCGACGCGGCCACGCAGAAATCCGCGTGGTTCACCGCGCTGCAGAACGGCGGCGTCGCGCTGAAGATCGATCCGGTCGATCGCGCGCAGCTGCCGAACTGGATCGGCCAGCGTCTCGCGATGCAGGGCCAGCGCGCCGCGCCCGGCGAGGACGGGCGGCGCGCGCTGCAGTTCATCGCCGAGCGCGTCGAAGGCAACCTGCTTGCCGCACACCAGGAAATCCAGAAGCTCGGGCTGCTGTATCCGCAAGGCGCACTGTCGTTCGAGCAGGTGCACGACGCGGTGCTGAACGTCGCGCGTTACGACGTCTTCAAGCTGAACGAGGCAATGCTCGCCGGCGACGCCGCGCGGCTCGCGCGGATGATCGACGGGCTGAAGGGCGAGGGCGAGGCGATCGTGCTCGTGATGTGGGCGGTCGTCGAGGAATTGCGCACGCTGCTGCGGATCAAGCGCGGCACGACGGCCGGCAAGCCGCTCGCGACGCTGCTGCGCGAAAACCGCGTGTGGGGGCCGCGCGAGCGGCTGATCGGCCCCGCGTTGAATCGCGTGTCCGAAGCCGTGCTCGAGAAGGCGCTCGCGTTTGCCGCGAAGCTCGACCGTCAGGTCAAGGGGCTCACGGCCGTCGCGCCGGGTCGCCGCACGCAGGACGAACCGCCACCCGATCCGTGGGACGGGCTGTTCCAGCTCGCGATGACGGTGGCCGGCGCCCGCGGCGAGCGACCGCCGACCGCGGGGCGCGTGCGACGCTAAGTCCCGTTCGGGCCTTCAGCGCGCGCTGCGCAACCCGCTTACAATGTTTCGATAGCTGGCGCGGCTCTGCGGCCGCCGCCACTCACGCTTCCCCACGAATTCATGCCGCCCCGCGCGGCGCGCTTCTCGAGTCACACGATGGATATCGATCAGTACATGACCGACCTGGGCCGTCGCGCCCGGCAGGCTTCCCGCGCGATGGCGCGCGCCAGCACGGCCGCGAAGAACGCGGCGCTCGACGCCGTGGCGCGCGCGATCGAACGCGACGCGCAGGTGCTGAAGGACGCGAATGCGCGCGATGTCGCCCGCGCCCGTGAAAAGGGGCTCGATGCGGCGTTCGTCGATCGCCTGACGCTGTCGGACAAGGCGCTGAATACGATGGTCGAGGGCTTGCGCCAGGTGGCGTCGCTGGCCGATCCGATCGGCGAGATCAGCAACCTCAAGTACCGCCCGAGCGGCATCCAGGTCGGCCAGATGCGTGTGCCGCTCGGCGTGATCGGCATCATCTACGAATCGCGCCCGAACGTGACGATCGACGCGGCGGCGCTGTGCCTGAAGTCGGGCAATGCGACGATCCTGCGCGGCGGCTCCGAAGCGCTCGAATCGAACGCGGCGCTTGCGAAGCTGATCGGCGAAGGGCTCGAAGCAGCCGGCCTGCCGCAGGATGCGGTGCAGGTCGTCGCGACGGCCGATCGCGCGGCGGTCGGCAAGCTGATCACGATGACCGAATACGTCGACGTGATCGTGCCGCGCGGCGGCAAGAGCCTGATCGAGCGCCTGATCAACGAGGCGCGCGTACCGATGATCAAGCACCTCGACGGCATCTGCCACGTGTACGTCGACGATCGCGCCGATCTCGCCAAGGCGCTGACCGTCTGCGACAACGCGAAGACGCACCGCTACGGCACCTGCAACACGATGGAGACGCTGCTCGTTTCGAGCGGTGTCGCGGCGAAGCTGCTGCCGCCGCTCGGCAAGCTATATCGCGACAAGCAGGTCGAACTGCGCGTCGATGCGGCCGCGCGCGCGGTGCTCGCCGATGCGGGCGTCGGCCCGCTCGTCGAGGCGACCGAGGAAGACTGGCACACCGAGTATCTCGCGCCGGTGCTCGCGATCAAGGTCGTCGACGGCCTCGACGCCGCGATCGAGCACATCAACCATTACGGCTCGCACCACACGGACGCGATCGTCACCGAGGATCACGACCGTGCGATGCGGTTCCTGCGCGAGGTCGATTCGGCAAGCGTGATGGTCAATGCATCGACACGCTTCGCGGACGGCTTCGAATTCGGCCTCGGCGCGGAAATCGGCATCTCGAACGACAAGCTGCACGCACGCGGCCCCGTCGGCCTGGAAGGGCTGACGTCGCTGAAGTACGTCGTGCTCGGACACGGCGAAGGCCGCCAGTAAACAGCGAGGCACACAACCGATGGCGATGCTCTGGGTCAAGACGTTCCATATCGTTCTGATCGCCGCGTGGTTTGCAGGGTTGTTCTACCTGCCGCGCATCTACGTGAACCTGGCCATGGAAACCGATCCGGCCGCCGTGCGACGCCTGCTGCTGATGGCACGCAAGCTGTTCCGCTTCATGACAATGATCGCGGTGCCGGCGCTGGCCTGCGGGCTGTGGCTCTGGCTGTCGATCGGCATCGGGCAGGGGCAGGGCTGGATCCACGCGAAGGTGACGGTCGTGTTGCTGCTCATCGTCTATCACGCGTATTGCGGGCACCTGCTGCGGGTGTTCGAGCGCGGCGAGAACCGTCGCACCGACAAGTGGTATCGCGTGTTCAACGAGCTGCCGGTGCTCGGCATGCTCGCGGCAGTCGCGCTGGTCGTGATCAAGCCGTTCTGAGCGACATGGCCGGCGAGGTTGCCGGCGTCGCCTGATGCACAACGGCGCCCCGTGGGGCGCCGTTTGTCGCTTACGCGCAGACGCCGCGGCCGGCGCGGTGCAGTTTCAATCCTTCGCGCCGTCGTCGATCCGGCGGCGCGTGATCGCCTCCTTCGCGCGGCCGACCCGTTCCATCAGCGCGGGGCCGCGCGACAGCGCGACGCCGACCGCGAGGATGTCGCCGATTGCGAGATGCGACATCCGCGACGTCATCGGCGAGAACACGTCCGTTTCCTCCGCAACGTTCGACGCGAGACTCACCGTCGCGAGCTTCGCGAGCGGCGAATGGCTCTGCGTGATCGCGACGACCTTCGCGCCGCACGCGAGCGCGGAGCGGGCGGCATCGACGATGTCGCGCGTGCGGCCGGTGTTCGAGATCGCGACGACGACGTCGTGCGGCCCGAGCAGCGCCGACGACATCGAGAACGTGTGCGGATCCGAATACGCGACGCTCGGCACGCCGAGCCGGAAGAACTTGTGCTGGATGTCCTGCGCGGCGATGCCCGAGCCGCCGGCGCCGTAGAACTCGATCCGCGATGCGTTCGACAGCAGCGCGATCGCATCGGCGACGCTGCCCGCGGACAGGCTGTTGCGCACCTCGATCAGTGCGCCGATCGTGCGGTCGAACACCTTGCCGATGATGCCGGGCGCCGGCTCGTCGGGCTCGACGTCGCGATAGACCGACGACACACCCGGCGCGACGCTCTGCGCGAGCCGGATCTTGAACTCGCGAAAGCCGCTGCAGCCGAGCGCCTGGCAGAAGCGCGCGATCGTCGGCTGGCTGACGCCCGCGCGCGTCGACAGCTCGGTCATCGCGAGGTCGAGCACCTCGCGCGGCGCGGCGAGGATGTAGTCGGCGAGCTTGCGCTCGGACGGGCGCAACTCGGCGCGGATCGCTTCAATGCGGGGCAGCATGGGACGGCAGGCAGAAATCGGGTTCGGATGAGCGAGTGTATCGCAATCGAATTGTAGAAAATCTACATAAAAATACTAGTCGTGGCGTGATGTTTTCAATGAGGTGATCTAGGGTTTTCACTAGGTACCGCCTTACTGGTAGCGGGAATAAGGGTTGCGGGTCGCCTAATCCGCATTGCATGCGTGTAGTTTTTCTACTAGACTGACTTCGTTCTGTCGACGCGTTCGACCGTCCCCACGATTCCAACCGCCGGTGTCGGCCGGCATACAGGAGCGCCCAGCATGACGTCGCTGCACCCCACTCTGGCGAAGGTCACCGAACGCGTGATCGCCCGCAGCCAATCGACCCGTTCCGCCTATCTGCAGCGCATCGACGGCGCGCAGGGCAAGTTCCCGGCACGCGGCGCGCTGTCGTGCGCGAACCTCGCGCACGGCTTCGCCGGCCTCGAGGGCAACGACAAATTCTCGATCAAGGCGATCCGCGAGCCGAACATCGGCATCGTGTCCTCGTACAACGAGATGCTGTCCGCGCATGCGCCGTACAAGGATTTCCCCGAGATCATCAAGGCGGCCGCCCGCGAGAACGGCGGTGTCGCGCAGTTCGCGGGCGGCGTGCCGGCGATGTGCGACGGCGTCACGCAGGGCAACCCGGGGATGGAACTGTCGCTGTTCTCCCGCGAGGCGATCGCGATGGGTACGGCGATCGCGCTCACGCACAACATGTTCGACGCGGCGCTCTGCCTCGGCATCTGCGACAAGATCGTGCCGGGCCTGCTGATCGGCGCGCTGCAGTTCGGCCACCTGCCGACGATCTTCGTGCCGGCCGGCCCGATGACGAGCGGCCTGTCGAACGACGACAAGGCGAAGATCCGCCAGCAGTTCGCGACCGGCCAGGTCGGCCGCGACGCGCTGCTCGAAGCCGAATCGGCCGCCTATCACGGCCACGGCACCTGCACGTTCTACGGCACCGCGAACAGCAACCAGATGCTGATGGAGCTGATGGGGCTGCACCTGCCGGGCTCGGCATTCGTTCATCCGCACACGCCGCTGCGCACCGCGCTGACGGCCGAGGCCGCGCGCCGCGTGCTCGACCTGACCGTCGAGCGCGGCCACTACACGCCGATCGGCCACGTGATCGACGAGAAGGCGATCGTCAACGGGATCGTCGCACTGCTCGCCACGGGCGGCTCGACCAACCACACGCTGCACCTCGTCGCGATCGCGCGCGCGGCCGGCATCCTGATCGACTGGAACGACTTCGACGAACTGTCGGCCGTCGTGCCGCTGCTCGCGAAGATCTACCCGAACGGCAAGGCCGACGTGAACCACTTCCACGCGGCGGGCGGCGTGGCCTTCCTGGTACGCAACCTGCTCGAAGGCGGGCTGCTGCACGAGGACGTGACGACGGTCGCCGGCCGTGGCCTGTCGCACTACACGAAGGAGCCGAAGCTGATCGACGGCAAGCTCGTGTGGGTCGACGGCACGGCCGAGAGCCACGACACGAAGGTGCTGCGCGGCATCCGCGACCCGTTCCAGCCGGACGGTGGCCTGCGCCTGATGCAGGGCCGCCTCGGCCGCGGCGTGATCAAGATTTCGGCGGTCGCGCCCGAGCACCGCAAGGTGACGGCGCCCGCGATCGTGTTCGATTCGCAGGAAGCCGTGCAGGAAGCATTCGATCGCGGCGAGCTGAAGCGCGACTTCGTCGCGGTCGTGCGCTTCCAGGGCGCGCGCGCGAACGGGATGCCCGAGCTGCACCGTTTGACGCCGCTGCTCGGCGTGCTGCAGGATCAGGGCTTCCACGTCGCACTCGTCACCGACGGCCGCATGTCGGGCGCGTCGGGCAAGGTGCCGGCCGTGATCCACGTATCGCCGGAGGCGCTGCTGGCCGGCCCGCTCGGCAAGGTGAAGACGGGCGATACGCTCGTGATCGACGCGGAAGCCGGCGTGCTCGACATCGAGGTCGACGCCGCCGAGTGGCAGGCGCGCCCGGTCGCGCAGCCGCTGCACCAGGCCGAGAACGAGGTCGGTTTCGGGCGTGAACTGTTCGGCGTGTTCCGCGCGGCTGCCGCGCCGGCCGAGCAGGGCGCATCGGTTTTCGGCGCGTTGGTCGGCGAAACGGCCGCCCACGTCGCCGCATGAATTTCAAGGAGCCAATTCAATGAAGACGATTGCTGAAATCGTGAAGCTGGGCCCGGTCATCCCGGTGCTCGCATTCGACTCGGTCGAGCAGGGCGAACACGTGTCGCGCGCGTTGCACGCGGGCGGCGTGAAGGTGCTCGAGATCACGCTGCGCACGCCGGCCGGCCTGGAAGCGATCCAGCGCGCCAGCCAGCTCGCGGACGACATCGTCGTCGGCGTCGGCACGATCACGAAGCCCGAGCATTGCGAGCAGGCGAAGCGCGCGGGTGCGAAGTTCGGCGTGTCGCCGGGCCTGACGAAGGAACTGCACCTCGCGTCGCTCGACGCGGGCCTGCCGCTGCTGCCGGGCGTGATGACGCCGAGCGACATCATCCAGGCGCTCGAATTCGGCTATGAGATCGTGAAGTTCTTCCCTGCGCAGCAGGCGGGCGGCGTGCCGATGCTGCAGGCGTTCCACGGCCCGTTCCCGGCGCTGAAGTTCTGCCCGACCGGCGGCATCACCGTCGAAACCGCACCGAACTTCCTGAAACTGCCGAACGTCGTGTGCGTCGGCGGCTCCTGGCTCACGCCGAAAGCCGCGCTCGCCGCGCAGGACTGGGCCGAAGTCACGCGTCTCGCGCAAGCCGCGAGCCAGCTCCCCCGTTAAGACTTGTACGGAATGACGGTTTGACCCTCGGAAATCAGGCGCTTAGTGCTTGTTTTACCGAGGGTTTTTGCTGATGGAACCGGTTCTATCCGTGGGCCGTAAAGATAAGTAAAATTCAGCGTCCTGACGGGGTGGGTACCCCCCGTGTTCCGGAGACCTGCATAGCCGGGCATACTCGCAACAACTCGCCCGGTTCGAACAATTCTAGGAGGAGTGCCACATGGGGGCTGTCCAAGGCAGCATGCTGCTCGTATTCACGCTGATCGCGATCGCCGCGCTGATCCTGATGATCGCGCGCTACAAGATCTACCCGTTCCTGGTGCTGATCATCGTTTCGCTCGGCCTCGGCCTTGTCGTCGGCATGCCGATGGACAAGATCGTCAAGTCGTTCGAGACAGGCACTGGCGGCACGCTCGGCCACATCGCGATCGTCGTCGGCCTCGGCACGATGCTCGGCAAGATGATGGCCGAATCGGGCGGCGCCGAACGGATCGCGACCACGCTGATCGACTGGTTCGGTGAAAAGAACATCCACTGGGCGATGATGTTCGTCGCGATCATCGTCGGCCTGCCGGTGTTCTTCGAAGTCGGCTTCGTGCTGCTGATCCCGATCGCGTTCAACGTCGCGAAGCGCACCGGCAAGTCGCTGCTCGTCGTCGGCCTGCCGATGGTGGCCGGCCTGTCGGTCGTGCACGGCCTGATCCCGCCGCACCCGGCCGCGCTGCTGGCGGTTCAGCAATACGGCGCCGATATCGGCAAGACGATCGCGTTCGGCCTGATCGTCGGCGTGCCGACCGCGATCATCGCGGGCCCGCTGTTTGCGCTGACGATCTCGAAGTTCGTGAAGCTGCCGGAAAACAACCCGCTCGCCGCTCAGTTCGTCGACACGCACACGGATGGCCGCAAGCGTGAACTGCCGAGCTTCGGCATCACGCTGTTCACGATCCTGCTGCCCGTCGTGCTGATGCTCGTCGGCAGCTGGGCCGACCTGCTGTTCACGCCGAAGTCGCTGCCGAACAACCTGCTGCGCTTCGCCGGCAACTCGGACGTCGCGCTGCTGATCGCCGTGCTCGTGAGCTTCTTCACGTTCGGCAAGCTGCAGGGCTTCAACCGCGACCAGATCCAGAAGTTCTGCGGCGAGTGCCTGGCGCCGATCGCCGGCATCACGCTGATCGTCGGCGCGGGCGGCGGCTTCGGCGGCGTCCTGCGCGACAGCGGGATTTCGCAGCAGATCGTCGAAACCGCGAAGCACGCGCACCTGTCGCCGCTGCTGCTCGGCTGGTTCGTCGCCGCGCTGATGCGTCTCGCGACGGGTTCGGCGACGGTCGCGATGACGACGGCCTGCGGCATCGTCGCGCCGATCGCGGCGGCGGCCGGCACGACGGTCAGCCCGGAACTGCTGGTGCTCGCCACGGGCTCGGGCTCGCTGATCTTCTCGCACGTGAACGACGGCGGCTTCTGGCTGATCAAGGAATACTTCGGGATGACGGTCGGTCAGACGTTCAAGACCTGGTCGTTGCTCGAAACCATCATCTCGGTGCTTGGTCTTAGCTTCACGCTGCTGCTGAGCCTGGTTCTGTAACAAGGGGTAGTCAATGATTCTGATCGCAATGGGCGTGTCGGGCGCGGGCAAGTCGCTAATCGGCGAAATGCTGGCGGAACGCCTGTCGTGCAGCTATACCGATGGCGACGCGTTTCACAGCGCGGCGAACAAGGAAAAGATGCACAACGGCATTCCGCTGACCGACGACGACCGCTGGCCGTGGCTGCGCACGATTCGCGCGGCCATCGAGGAAAAGCAGCGCGCCGGCGAGACGGCCGTGTTCACGTGCTCGTCGCTGAAGCGGTCGTACCGCGACGTGCTGCGCGGCACCGACACCGACGTGCGGTTCGTGTATCTGAAGGGTTCGTTCGAGATGTTGCACGAGCGCCTGAAGAGTCGCACTGGCCATTTCTTCGATCCGTCGCTGCTGAAGAGCCAGCTCGATACGCTCGAGGAGCCGGGCCCGGACGAAGCGATCGAGGTCAGCATCGAGCTGACGCCCGAACAGATCGTCGATCAGGTCATGCTGAAGATCGGCATCGCGCAGCAGCACTGAGCGCGGTTCGCGGTAATCGTCATGAAAAAGGCGCCCCTCGGGGCGCCTTTTTTCGTTCGTGGCTTGCAGGCCGGTCAGGCCGCGTGTGCCTGCTGCGCGATGCCGTCGAGCAGCACGTCGAGCATCGTGTCGTGCACGGCTGCCGGATCGAGCTGCGCATAGAGCGGGGCGGCCGCCTTGACGAGCGGATGCGCGGCGTCCGACAGCGCTGCCATTTCAGCGAGCTCGATGTCGTTCGCGGCGCGCGTGAGGCCGCCGGCTTCGGCCGCGGCCAGCCCGATCACGCTCGCATACCAGCCGACGCACACCGACGGCAGTGCCGCGCGCGGGATACCGGCGTCGGCGAGCGCGCGATGCACGGCCTCGATGTGCGCGAGATCGGCCGGCCCGGTACTCATGTGCCGCTGCAGCAGCGCGAACGCGGCCGGGTAGCGCAGTGCGAGCGCGCGGTA
>NZ_JAAGPB010000001.1:0-96624 GCF_017104585.1 Burkholderia sp. Ac-20392 | reverse complement strand
GACGGCGGCTGCCCCGCGCGCTGCAGCGGCGCGGCGCTGAACACCTTGCGCGCATCGGGGCTGCGCGGATCGTCGCCGAGGATCGGCAGCGGCTCGCCCGCGATGAAGCGCTGCACGGGCGCGAGATCGACGCGGTCGCGCTTCACGTGGCCGGGCGGCGCATCGTCGCCCTTGATGCGCCCCGCGTTGTCGAGCAGGTACACCTCGACGCTCGGGTTCACGCCCATCAACTGCCCGAACAGCGTGCGCACGGCGTCCGGGCGCAGCCCGTTCGCGTCCATCAGCGGTGCGCTGTGGGTCACGCTGTTGACGATATTGGCGGCCAGGTCGCGCGACAGCCCCTGCACGACTTCCTGCTCGCGCATGTCGTTCGCGCGGATCTGCAGCCACGCCGACGCGCCCGAACACGCAAGCAGCAGCACCGAGAACACGAGCGACAGCCGCTGGGTGAGAGTGAACTTCATCATGCGTCCCGCTGGCCCGGCGCGGCGAGCTTGTAGCCGCGGCCCCACACGGTGAGGATCCGCACGGGCTCGGCCGGATCGGCCTCGATCTTCGCGCGCAGCCGGTTGATATGGGTGTTGACCGTGTGTTCGTAGCCTTCGTGCTGGTAGCCCCACACGGCGTTGAGCAGGTCCATCCGCGAGAACACCTTGCCCGGGTGTCGCGCGAAGAAATACAGCAGGTCGAATTCGCGCGGCGTCAGGTCGATCCGCGCGCCGTCCACGCTCGCCTCGCGCGCGATCGGGTCGATTGCCAGCCCCGCGACGTCGAGCGTGCCCGCGTCGATCCGCGAATCGCGCGCGAGCGCGTCGACGCGCCGCAGCAGCGCCTTCACACGGGCGACGAGTTCGAGCACGGAGAACGGCTTGGCCAGATAGTCGTCGGCGCCGAGCTCGAGGCCGAGGATCCGGTGCACTTCGCTCGAGCGTGCGCTCGTGATGATGATCGGCGTGTAGCGCGTCATCGCGCGCGCGCGCCGGCAGATTTCGAGGCCGTCGACGCCCGGCAGCATCAGGTCGAGGATCAGCGCATCCCAGCCGCCCTGCTCGAGCAGGCGCAGTCCTTCCGCGCCGTCAGCGCTGTGCACGACCTCGTAGCGCTCGTCGCGCAGGTGCAGGCTCAGCACGTCGGCGATGTCGGCGTCGTCCTCGACGATCAGGATGCGTTTCGGTTGGTCCATGGCGGCAGGCGGCGGCACGTCGGTGCCGAGGTCGGGTATCGGTTCGGGCCGGCCCCGATCCGGCTGGCCGGATACGCGGGGGCGAATCGCGGCAATGGGCCGCGCTGCCGCCATTGTGCAAAATTTTGCGGCGCGGCGGGGAGTGATCACATTTCATTTAACTTTGAATTGTGACTGTGATCCGAGCCAATGCCCGTCAGGCTTTCCGCTGCGGCCCCCAAAATGAAACGTCCCCTACCCCAGTCCGGCCAAAAAACACTTCAAGGCAGACGCAACACGTTCTGAGCGGTGGAGCAAGCCCGCGCATTCCGAT
Organism: Burkholderia sp. Ac-20392; assembly: GCF_017104585.1. Taxonomy (NCBI): domain Bacteria; kingdom Pseudomonadati; phylum Pseudomonadota; class Betaproteobacteria; order Burkholderiales; family Burkholderiaceae; genus Burkholderia; species Burkholderia sp. Ac-20392. The sequence continues at coordinate 95,128 of NZ_JAAGPB010000001.1, read as the reverse complement.
GAAAATCCACGGTGCTTGCTGCAGCCTCAGCGCGCCGGGCACCACAACATCTGTCGCCACGCCGCCTACGGAGCCCCCTTCTCCGACACGGAAGCCGTGACGTGCCGCTATACAGCTGTGCCAGCCAATCTACGTCTCTTCACGCACTGGGTGGATCAGACCAACTTCTCATGGGGCCAATCGGTATCGATACCGAGCAGGATCCACAAACGATCAAGCGTGACGGCTACGGGCTTTGCGCATGCTTTCAGATGCGACTTTGGACTCGTTCAGCAGCATCTCCGCCGCCTGCCATGCCCTTGCGGCAGCTCGCGGATCCCCGATCGCACGCGCATCCGCCGTTGCCCCGCTCAGCAACATCACGTACACGCCTGCAAGCTGACGGGCCTGGCGACGCGGAACGATCTCGGATAGCAGTTGCTCCATGAGGGCCAACAGATCATCCCGATAGCGCACCGCTACGTCGGTCACCTTGGGACAGGTCGCACCAAACTCGGCCAGCGCACGCTCGAACAGGCAGCCCGCGAACTCAGGGCTACGGAACCAGGTTCCGTACCAGTCAAAAATCCCCTTCAGACGCGCAGCAGCGTGCGGCATGGGGCCGAGCTTCGCGGCGATGCTCTCCATGATGAAGGTGTAGCGCTGTTCCAGCACGGCCTTGATCAGATCGTCCTTGCCCGCGAAGTGATGGTAGAGCGTCATGCGGGCAACGTCCGCTTCGGCGATGATCCAGTCGATACCGACCGGATGAAAGCCATGGCGAGAAAACAACTCACCCGCCTTGTCGACCACCTGCTGGCGTTTGCTCGCGCGCATTCATGCATCTCCTGACTTCAGGGCGGCATCTTAGCACCGCCGCCAGCACCGCTCCTTTCAGGCTGCAGGGCAAGCGTGACCGACTGCCGAATACGATCTCGCTATTCAGGGCCGTGAATACGGCATCCTCCACACCTCTCTCATGCGTCTTCCACCAGACAAGAAGGGGGTGTTCAGGAATCCCGGCGAAAAGTTGTCCGGGGCAACTTTGGTACTTGGTACCTGTTCGTATGATACGGCGGGGCGTGGGATAGACAGCAAGTAGTCGGCACCGGGTACCCGAGAAACACGATCACGCAGGATGTCCGGACTGTTCTGCGGGCAGGAGCGATACGACGTGACACGCCGGGCGGACCGGCAAACCATCGTCGGCCACCATGAAATCAAAGGAACCTACGGCTTTTGAAAGGCGGGCTTCGGCAACACGGGACCGCTTCACCGCAACGGCGTCAACCGATCGAGACCCGCAACCGATACGCCACCAGCGAATATCGTCACCCGAGCCGACACAAGCCCGATTTTTGAAGCGGATGATTCCACGTGGGTAGTGTGCGCCAGCCCGGCCGGCATCCACTCGGGCCGCAATTGCCGCTGCGCGAAGCGGTTTCAGCAAGGCACCCGGCCACCGTTCATCATGCACCACCGCTGCGTCTCCTGTTGCGGCGCCGCATACGGCAGTCCGGTCCTCGGATCGATGTTGTCATACTGCCCCGTGGGGTGTCGCGCCCGCCACGCGGCCTGCTCGGCATACTGTTGCTCGATCGCGGCGTGCTCTCGTGCCAGATCTACCTTCTGCGCATCGTCAATTTTCTTCGTCATGCTCACGAGCCGTGCGAACTTTGGATCGCGAACATCCTGCAGGGGTGGAAACGGCGGCGCAGGCGGCATGATGAGCACAGGGCCGGTGTATTTCGGTATCGGCAACCTGGATGGCCGGCCAAAGTTCGCCGCCATATCCATCTCCCACAAGGCAACGTCCATTCCGAGCACATGCTCGTAGTCGCGATTGACGACCGCCAGCGTGACCGGCCCCGACGGCGCCTGCAATGGCTGCAGGGAAGGTGGAAGCGTTTGTCGCGCATCAGGATAGATGGTGCGGGCATAGGCGATTGCAGCAACGGAGTACTGCTGGAGGACCGCCTCGTACGCTTCGAGTATCTGCGCTCGACCATAGCCGCCGGGATTCTCGAACATCGGCTTATATGCCAACACCTTCTTGCTATACAACGCATTCGCATTCCGCTGCTCAGCGGCAAACTGTTGCTGAGGATCGGTCGGCGCAGACGCCGATAGGGGCGCACACCCCGACAACACGCTGGCGACAAGCAATAACCCGACTGTCGCGCGCACAGCCGACGGGCAATGACGCGACATATCGACAATCGCCTGGTTGACCGACGCGAACAAAACAGTGGTTTTCTTGGATGCGCTTGTTTGCATGGCGGGGAGTCCGGAAGGCGTGGTCACTTTAGGTAGGTCCTGATGGCGACTGTGAATGCGATGCGTCGCAGTAAAAGGGAAATCAGCAAAAGGCCCTCATTGGCGTCGAACATCAATCCAGCCCGCATCGCACGAAGATGCCCCGATCGACGAACGACGTCAGCAACCCCGTGCAAGTCGGACGTCCCCGGTCGCATTGGGCGCAAGCACATCGTCGATTCCACCCTGTCATTGCGCACGCATTCGTACTGCCGCGCAGTGGATGGATGCAGCGATGCAAACGCGCCGCACAAATGCATGAACGCGACAACTTCCTCGAACACTCTCGAATTGATCTCGATCGAGGCCATCATGCCGGCGCCGGATCCGCACTCCGAAACCACCTTTACCGCATACGCCCGCATGTCGTACGCGGGCAACCAGGGCGGGACCAATCCATCCAGGCTGAGGCCAATCTCACCGACACTGGCTGTCAGTGTCGTGGTGAAATTCCTGCCTAAACCGAACTCGACGTCCTGGCACGGGTTGGTATCAGGTGCGCATCTTTATGAAGCGAGAGGAACGATATGATGAATGTATACTAGTCGATCTAGTTTGACCAGAATCGCGATCAGTGAGATCGGAGCATTCGGCGCAGGTACAACGGCCGTCATGCTTGTACTTATCGATATACTTCCCGATCCTAATATTTGGGAAATGAACACGTTTCACACGCTTGAGTTTCAGATGCCGCGCCTGCAGCGAGAACCGCCCTTTGAGCGGCATGCCGCTGCCGTTCAGGTGGATGTTCGAAGCAAGCGTAAGCCCGCGACACCGAAGTTCTGCGGGTTGAGCGTCAACACACCGTCATGCATCACGATGTCAGCTGACAGGTCGATGATCGGCAAGCTCGCGGTCTTGACGATGCGCCTCGACGTTGATCTACGCAACGTCGTCTAGTGCTTTGACCTCGGCAATTCGTGGCTCGGTGATCCAGAGCGCATCGATCATCTGAAACACCAACGGGGCCAGCGGCGTACCGATGACCTGCTCTCGGGCAAGCGCGAGTTCAAATAAAGCGGAGATATCAACACCCCGTTCCGCGGCGTTCACGATGGAGACAGCACCACCATTCGTGCGCGGCATGTAGATCAAAGAAACCAGGACGCGGTCGGCAGGCCCGGCGCTTTCCCCCCAGTCACCCAACACAAGATCAATGGTCGGTGGATGGTCCGGCCTCCCGATCGCCCATTGGACAAAATAGACACCGACAACTGAATCGCCCTGGTGCAGTTCGCCCGTGATTCTCCTCGTCTCGTGACCACAGCACGTGCAGTTGAAAGCGGATTCATCCCCTGGGTACGCGTGTATCGATTCGGCGGCTGGCATTAGGCGGAGTCCCCAATGTAGTTGAAGGTTGAAGGCGGCGCTTCCCGTGGGAATCCGGGAAAAGCGCGTTTCCAAGACCCAGCTCCGAGACAGGAGAACGGCCGAAATGAAGCCTACCGAGAAACCGGGCCACCGACCTCAAAGCGCCCCACCCATTTTCTCTGAAGGCCATCGTTCGTGGATCGCATACGATTCGGGCGTCTGCGCCAACTGATATGCGCGCGGCCTGACGATGCGCGCGCGAGATGACGACTTCACTGCCGGGCAACGACGCGTGTTCGATCAAGAGGCACATGTCGCGCAAGCGGTCCGCTTCCAGTGCCGCCCCTCCTGCTACTCTGAATCCGCCTGCGCGAGCCCGAGCGTAAGACCGAACGCATCGAGGATCGTTACCGCAGTCCTGGCCATCCGCTTCGCCATTGCCTCCGGAGTTTCGCGCACGGCGCCCTGGCGAAGCCAGTGCACCACCGTCCAGACCAATCCACCGCCCAGCACCGTCAGGCAATCCTGCTCTGCTTCCGTGCGAACGCCTTCATACGGCGGAAGGATGCGGCCGGCGACGAACGTCACCAGTTCATCAAAAAACGCCGATGTCGCTGCGTCGTTGAATACGGTCAGATAGAAGGACTGGTGCGCATGCACATGTTCAAGAATCAGCGCAGTCTCCACTTCCATCGACTTGATGAAGGCGTCGTTCGGCTGGTTCAGCAGTTTGCCCTGCTCCTCGACGAATGCGAACGCGTTGTCGAGCCTCACCAGCGCCGCCCGCTGGGCGGCGGCCTGAAGATCCGGAAAGTGCTGATAGAACGTGGGGCGCGCGACGCCCGCGCGCTGCACCAATTGAGCAATGCTGAGTGTGTTCAGCGGCGCGTCGTCGAGCAGTTCGGTCACGGCGCGAACGAGCGCGTCGTAACTCCGTTGAAAGCGAGGATCGGCGGTATTAGGGCTTACATCAGGTGGCATAAAAAGCTCTGGACACGTGGTTTTGTCTATTTTACATTTGTTCAATAGATTGAGATGCGATGCGCCGACACACCTCTGAAAGGCTATTGAAATGAAATCCTCATCCCTCGTCCCCCAGCCGCCCCTGAAACCCGTCATCGGTCACCTGATGGAGGTCCTCGGGCCGTCTCCGCTTGCAAAGATGATGGATCTCGCACGCACTTACGGGCCGGTCTACTGGTTCGAGGTGTTCGGGCAAGGTTACTACGTTGTCAGCGGACAAACACTTGTGAACGAAGTGTGTGACGAAAGCCGATTTCAGAAGTGTGTCCACCAGTCGCTGCTCGAACTCAGACCCGCGATCGGGGACGGGTTGTTCACGGCATTCGATGACGAACCGAACTGGGCCAAGGCGCATCGTGTGCTGATGCAGGCGTTCGGCCCGCTCAGTATCTGGTCGATGTTCGACAAGATGGTCGACATCGCCGACCAGATGTTTCTCCATTGGGAGCGGTTCGGCCCGGAGACGCCGGTCGATGTGTCCGATCACATGACTCGACTGACGCTCGACACGATTGCCCTTTGTGCGTTTGATTGTCGATTCAACAGCTTCTACCGTGAAGATCAGCATCCGTTTGTCGATGCCATGGTCAACACCCTCAGCGAGGCGGGAAAGCGCGAGCTGCGGCCCAAACTTGTTTCGAAGCTGATGGTCAATCGCAGTCGAAAGTTCGACGCGGACATCGAAGTCATGCGATCGCTCGCGACCAAAATGATCGAAGACCGGCGGAAGAACCCGCACGTCAACGAAGAGTCGATGGACCTGCTGGACCGGATGCTGAACGGCATCGATCCGGTGACGGGAGAGAAGCTCGATGATGAGAACATCGTCTTTCAGATGATTACGTTTCTCATCGCCGGACATGAAACGACAAGCGGGCTCCTGTCCTTTGCCACCTATTTCCTCCTCAAGAACCCGGACATCCTGCAAAAAGCGCGGGACATGGTCGACGAGGTTGTCGGCAGCGAGACACCACAGATCGAGCATCTCGCACGGCTTCGCTACGTCGAACAAATCCTCATGGAGACGTTGCGAATCTGGCCGACAGCGCCGGGATTCGCCGTGAAACCGCTCGCTGACACCACGTTCGGCGGGAAATACGCCGTTTCTCCCGACGACATCATCATGATCCTGACGCCCATGTTGCATCGGGATGTGAGCGTCTGGGGCGAGGACGTCGAGGCGTTTCGTCCGGAGCGATTTGCCCCGGAGAATGCGGAGCAACTCCCGCCCAATTCATGGAAGCCCTTCGGCAACGGTGCACGTGCCTGTATCGGCCGGCCGTTTGCCATGCAGGAAGCCCATCTCGTTCTGATCATGCTGCTTCAGCGATTCGATTTCTCTTTCGCCGATCCGGACTACGAGCTGGACGTCGCCGAAACGCTGACGCTGAAGCCAGCCGGTTTCCGGGTGAACGTGAAACCGCGAGCCCGAGGTGCGCTTAAAGCGCCCGATCCGGCCCTTCGCACCCGCCCGCACGCTCAAAGCCCCAGCGTCGCTCCGGTTCAGTCGATCCCTGCCGGCGAAGATGTGTCGAAACTGCTCGTCCTCTTTGGGGGAAATACAGGCTCCGCCGAATCCTTTGCGCGACGCATTGCAGGGGACGCGGGTCGTCACGGATTTCACGCCACGTGCGCGCCCCTCGACGACTTCGCAGGAAAACTCGACGGCTACCCTGCAATCGTGATCGTCACCGCTTCCTACGAAGGCCAGCCGCCTGACAACGCAAAATCATTCGTCCCGTATGTCGAAGCACTGAACGAGGGGGCGCTGGACGGCGTTCATTTCTCGGTTCTTGGGTGCGGCAACAAACAATGGGCACGGACATACCAGGCGATTCCCAAGCGCGTCGACGAAGCGCTCGAGAAGGCCGGTGCTACGCGGGTGCACTTCAGAGGCGAACTCGATTCCGGTGGCGACTTCTTCGGTGAGTTTGACCGTTGGTACACCGAAATGTGGAACAGCTTTGCGATTAGCGCCGGGAAGGAAGTCTCGGTCATTCAACATGACGATGTCCCGTTGAAAGTAAGCTTCGCCGGGAGTTCCCGTGAAAAAGTGCTCAATTTAGGCGACATGGCGCATGCGTCCATCGTCGACAACAGAGAGCTGGTCGACATTAGCGTGGCTGGCAGCCGCTCCAAAAAACACATTGAATTGAAACTTCCGGAAGCGATGACCTATCGCTCGGGAGATTATCTGGCCGTTCTGCCCCGCAACTCGAAAAACAACGTCGATCGCGTCTTGCGCCGGTTTCGCGTGAGCTGGGACACTCAGGTGGTGATTGAAGGAACGTCAAGCAATCCGCGCCTTCCGCTCGGCCAGGCAATCGGTTGTGGTGAACTGTTTTCGAGCTATGTCGAACTCGCCGTTCCCGCAACGCGATCCCAAGTATCCAGCCTGGCCGCTGCCACGCGTTGCCCACCCGAGAAGGTCGAGCTTGAGCGCCTGAGCGCCGACGCTTTCGAATGCGAGATCCTGGGAAAGCGGACTACCGTCATGGATCTGCTCGAACGCTTCGGATCCGTCGATCTGTCGCTCGAAAAGTTCCTCGACATGCTGCCCGCGCTGAAAGCACGCCAGTACTCGATCTCGTCTTCCCCGCTCTGGAAAGCGGACCATGTCACGCTGACGGTAGCCGTGGTCGATGCACCGGCGCTCTCCGGTAATGGTCGTCATGAAGGGGTGGCATCGTCGTATCTCGCGCGACTCAACACGGGGGACAACCTGTCCGTTGCAGTCCGGCCATCGAATGCGCGCTTTCGGCCACCCGCCGAGCCCGATCTTCCGATGATTCTCATCTGCGCCGGTTCCGGCATTGCCCCGTTCCGCGGCTTTCTGCAAGAGCGCGCGTTACAGAAACAGCGGGGGGAGAACGTCGGCACGTCGCTGCTCTTCTTCGGGATCGATGACCCCGATGTCGATTTTCTCTATCGCGACGAACTCGACGAATGGGCACGATGCGGCGTGGTCGAAGTGATGCCGGCTTATTCAAACCGCCCGGAGGAAGGTGCTCGCTTCGTTCAAGACAAAGTCTGGCTGGAACGCGAGAAAATCGCCGCACTGTTTGCGCAAGGCGCCACCGTCTTCGTCTGCGGGGATGGCAAGAATATGGCGCCCGCCGTCCGTGCCACGCTTGGTCGCATTTACCAGGAGACAACTGGCGAGAGCGATGACAGCGCCAGTGCGTGGATCGACACGATGGAGCGGGAGCATGGCAGATATGTTGCCGACGTGTTTGCATGACGGTGACGGGGTTCACGCCGCTTCCGGTTGCGTCAGAAATTTGACCCGACCCGCCACCGCTTTCTGGAACGGATGCGGCTAGTTCTTCGATCCCGGCCTGCGCCCGGTTTTCCTTGCGTCCTTCAATCTGGTTCCTGTCGAGTTCTGACCGGAACCAGATGGGCGATTTCTCCGCTCGTTTCCAAACGGCGTCGCGATGACCGGAAAGGTGGCATGCGGACATGGTTCTCGGTCGCACAGAACTTCGCCTGTCGGTTCGCGAAGCGATTCTGAATTCCATATATCCCGCTCGACTCTCGGGTTCATCGTTGCCGTCAACGGCAACGAGAATTCCGGTTCACGGCTCGTCTTGCAACTCAGGGGTTGATCACACGCCGCCTCACCGCGTCGGATCGACCTCGTGTCTTTCAATTGCGGGACGCCTCGGAAAGCGACGGGTTAACCACGATCGACCACTGATGAACACCATGTTAACTTCATCGGCCATATGACTTGGTCACTTGATCGACTTTGGTACGAACATGCCTCTCCACTGGAAACCAAGCGAATCGCTTCATGCATGCCGTCGCCGGATACGTGTCATGGATCACCCCGATATCGCGACGAACGCGGAGCGAATGCGCGTTTATTCGTCGTAGGCCATCCCATCATCACCAACGAGACGACCCATGAAGATTGACCTGACAAATCGCGTTGCGATCGTGACCGGCGCGGGCGCCGGTCTCGGGCGCGAGCATGCGCTGTTGCTTGCCCGGCTGGGGGCAAAGGTCGTGGTCAACGATCTGGGCAGCGACGTGAACGGCAGAGGCGGCTCGGCCACGGCCGCCCAGCAAGTCGTCGACGAAATCGTCGCTGCCGGCGGCGAGGCGGTCGCGAACAGCGCGTCGGTGACCGATGCCGGACAGGTTCAGCACATGGTCGACCAGACGCTGTCGCGCTGGGGCCACGTCGATATTCTCGTGAACAACGCCGGCATCCTGCGCGACAAGAGCTTCAGCAAGATGACGCTCGACGACTTTCGCGCGGTGATCGAAGTCCACCTGATGGGTGCGGTCAACTGCACCAAGGCCGTGTGGGAACCCATGCGGGAGCGACGGTACGGCCGCATCGTGATGACGACCTCGTCGTCGGGCCTGTACGGCAATTTCGGGCAATCGAACTACGGCGCCGCGAAGATGGCACTGGTCGGCCTGATGCAGACGCTGGCCATCGAAGGCGAGCGATACGACATTCGCGTGAACTGCCTGGCGCCAACGGCCGGTACGCGCATGCTCGAAGGCCTGATGTCGGCGGACATCCTCGATACGCTGTCGCCCGCCTCCGTCAGCCCCGCCGTCGCGGTGCTTGCCGGTGAAGCGGCTCCCACCCGGATGGTCCTGTGCGCCGGCGCGGGCAGTTTCGAGGCCGCGCATATCACCCTGACGCCCGGCATCCATCTCGGAACCGACGACCAGGTTGTTCACCAGCTCGCCCGACGGCTCGACGAGGTGGCAGACCGCAACGGCGAGACGGTTCCTTCATCCGGTGCTGCCCAGGGCGAGCTCGAACTCACAAAGGCCCGCATCGCCTCTACGTACGCGAAAGAGCATTCCGATGCATGACGAGTCCGGGACGGCGGCACGCAAACCTGACCGCGATCCGGGCCACACGGCTGACGGACGTCGTCATGCAAGCAGCCGGCGTGCGCTATCCCGGCTGGCAACCCTCGTCGACAAGGAGCTGGGCGTATCCGAATGGCTCTCCATTGATCAGCCTTCGATCGATGAATTAGACAACTTCACCCGTGACCGGCAATCGGTTTATGTGGATGAGGACCTTGCACGCGCAACACCGTCCGGCGAAGCGATCGCTCACGGGTTTCTCGCGCTTTCGATGCTTTACGAGTGGGCTTCCAACGCCCTCCCCGAGGTCGAAAGGCAGCAGAACTCGATCCATGGCGAATTGAGCAGCGTGCGCTTCATTACGCCGGTTCGCCGCGGCGAACGCGTTCGCGGGCGCTTTACATTGAAGCAGGTCACGGTGCGAAGCACCACGAGCATCCAGTTGACCGTTGGCGCAACGGTGGAAATCGAGAACCACCACAAGCCAGCCATCGTGGCGGAGTGGACGATGCCGATCAACGCATGATGTCCCTCGCCTTTTCCCGGCTCGGTCGATTTGAAACAATAATTTTGCACTCCAGAATTTATTGAAGCAATTCGAAACCTTGCCAAGACTCCCGATACTCACGCACTCGATTCCATGACTAGCGAACTCACCCTCTCCCGTCGCGACGTGGAGTTCATTCTTTTCGACTGGCTGCAGGTCGAATCCCTTACCCGTCGGCAACGATTTGCCGGGCAGGACCGATTCGACTACACATCCGTGCTGGATGTGTACGAATCGCTGGCCACGGATCTCTTCAAACCGCATAACAAGAAAAACGACAGCAACGAACCCGCATTCGACGGAGAACGCGTCACCATCAACCCGGAAGTGGGTGTCGCATTGCGTGCATTTTCGGCCGCCGGCTTGATCAGCGCCTCGTTCCCCAACGAGTGGAACGGCATGAGCCTGCCGAGCACCGTGGAGCGGGCCGGCATGGCGTATTTGCTGGCAGCCAATCCGGGAACCGCAGGCTACGCCTTTCTCACGATCGCCAACGCCAATCTGCTGATGGCCCACGGCGAGCGGGACCGGGTCGAGCACTACGTCAAGGCCATGGCGGAGGGGCGATGTTTCGGCACGATGTGCCTGTCGGAGCCGCAAGCCGGGTCAAGTCTTGCAGATATCCGCACGCGCGCGGTTCCGGGCAAAGACGGCCGCTACCGCCTGTTCGGCAACAAGATGTGGATCTCCGGTGGCGATCACGAGATTTCCGAGAACATTGTCCACCTGGTATTGGCCAAGATTCCCGATGAAAACGGGCAGCTTCCTCCTGGCGTTCAAGGGATATCGCTTTTCACCGTACCGCGCAAGCTGATCGGCGCCGACGGACGGCCCGGCGAGCGAAACGATGTCGTACTCGCCGGCGTCAATCACAAGATGGGGTACCGCGGGACGGTCAATTGCCTGCTGAACTTTGGTGAGGGTCGCTACCGTCCGGAAGGCGAAGCGGGCGCAATCGGCGAGATCGTCGGCGAGCCCGGCAAAGGGCTGGCCTACATGTTCCACATGATGAACGAGGCGCGTATTTCGGTCGGCCTCAGCGCCGCCGCGATCGGCTATACGGGCTACCTTCACTCGCTGGACTATGCGAAGACGCGCCTGCAGGGCCGGACACGCAGCGACCGATCGCCCGCATCCGCACAGGTCCCCATCATTCGTCATGCCGATGTCAGGCGCATGCTCCTCGCGCAAAAGGCGTATGTATCCGGTGCACTCGCGTTGTGTCTGTATGCGTCCCGACTGAGCGACGATATCCATTCGCAAGAAGACGCCAACGACCGTGCAGAAGCGCATGGTCTGCTTGACCTGCTCACCCCCGTCGTCAAGAGCTGGTCGTCCCAATGGGGTCTCGTCGCCAACGATCTCGCCATTCAGGTTCATGGCGGCTACGGTTACACGCGCGAATACAACGTCGAGCAGTTCTATCGCGACAATCGGCTCAACCCGATCCACGAAGGCACCTTCGGTATCCAGGCGCTCGACCTGCTGGGTCGAAAGACTCGTGCAAACGACGGCGCCGCCATGAAAGCGCTCGACCGGAAAATCGCCGCAACGGTATCCAGGGCTCGGTCGATCCGTCCGCTCCAGGACCATGCCGTCACGCTCGAACGCGCGTGGGAGCGCATCCGCCTCGTCACCGACGAGCTGCACCGGCTCGACGACCCGGAGGTCCAGCTGGCGAATGCGGCTGCCTACCTCGAAGCATTTGGCCATGTCGTCGTCGGCTGGCTTTGGCTCGACCAGGCGATCGTGGCCCACACGCTCGAGAACGGCCCGACCGGAAGCGACTTCCATCGCGGCAAGCTCGCAGCGTGCGACTACTTCTTCGGGTGGGAGATGCCCAAGGTGGCCGCATGGCTCGCCGTGCTCAATCCAGTGGAAACAACCCCTCTGACGATGCCGGAGCATTGGTTCTGACCCATCTTCGCCGCGTCCACTTCTTCGCTTTCGTTCAATTTATGAGGATGTCATATGATTGATGCTGTCATCGTTTCCACCGCGCGCACGCCAATCGGCAAGGCATATCGTGGCGCATTCAACCTCACGCACTCGCCCACCCTGCTCGGTCACGCGATCAGGCACGCTGTACTGCGCGCGGGCATCGAACCGGATCGCATCGAGGACGCCGTGATCGGCTCGGTACTCAACGCGGGAACCGCCGGCAACAATATCGCCCGACAAGGTGTGCTGGCGGCCGGGCTGCCTGCTTCAGTCGGCGCGCAAACGCTTGACCGGCAATGTGCATCGGGCCTGATGGCGATCGCCACGGCCGCCAAACAGATCATGTGCGACGGGATGCAGGTCGTGGTCGCAGGCGGCCAGGAAAACATCTCGGCGGTACAGACACGCTACTTCGAGTGGACGCGCGCCGACCAGGATCCCAACGTGCTGGCCGTGCAACCCGCCGCATACATGCCGATGCTCGAAACCGCCGAGTTCGTTTCCCGCAAGTACGGGATCGCCCGGGACGTGCAGGATCAGTACGCGCTCGATTCCCAGCTTCGCACTGCCGCGGCACAAGCGGCAGGCCGCTTCTCGAACGAAATCGTCCCGATCACGACACAGATGCTGGTCGTCGACAAAGCGACCGGCGAAACGTCGCGGAAGGAAGTCACGCTCACGCAGGATGAGGGGAATCGTCCCGGCACGACGCTCGAATCGCTTGCCTCTCTCGCACCGGTGGTAGACGGTGGCATTGTGACCGCCGGAAACGCAAGCCAGCTTTCGGACGGCGCAAGCGCCTGCGTTCTGATGAACGGCAAGACCGCCGAACAGATCGGCGCGACGCCCCTCGGCATCTATCGCGGCATGACCGTCGTCGGCAATGCGCCCGAGGAGATGGGCATCGGTCCCATCTACGCGATCCCCAAACTCCTGAAGCTTCATGGCCTGACAGTCGACGACATCGGACTGTGGGAGCTCAACGAGGCATTTGCATGCCAGGTGCTGTACTGCCGCGACAAGCTGGGAATCGATCCGGCCCGATACAACGTCAACGGCGGCAGCATTTCGATCGGCCATCCGTACGGGATGACGGGCGCCCGTCTGGTCGGACACGCACTGATCGAAGGTAAGCGACGCGGCGCGCGCTACGTCGTCGTATCGATGTGCGTGGGAGGCGGAATGGGCGCAGCCGGCTTGTTCGAAGTTGTCTGACGGAACGCGCCTTCACCCGCAAAACGAATGGGGCGGCCGCCCCGTTCATGCGGGCCTTGCATACCTTTCCGGGGATGCTTGCCGAACACGAGCCGCGTGGCGAGCCGTTCGTGCTTCGGTTGACAGGTTTCGCTCTTGAACCGGCACGCTGGTGTATCGGCCCATGTGTCGCGACACACCGGCTCACGCGGCGAAATCTTTTGGCGGAAGTGCCGCGCCAAATCCCGGCCAGCCTCCCCACCTTGATTGCCGCTGTATTTTCGCCTCGCTCCCTTACCGTCGTTTGATGAGGGCTGAAGACGTGGTAGCGGGTGCGTCGTCCAGGATATGAGTGGAAGACGCTTTCCAGAAAGAAGCGACTGGGATGAATACAGCTGCTGTCGCTGACCTTGTGTCGCAAGCGCGCCGACGCGCCATCGCGCCAGGCGCCGGCGCGCGACGGACTTTTTCCGTCATGCCATTCGCGCGCCGGTTCGGAGACTGGCGATGCGGACCGCTCGACCTTCCCGCATCGCCTCAGTCGATCACGTCAATGGTTCGGCGCCCGCAACTCGCGCCGAAGGATCTTCCCGACGTTGCTCTTTGGCAAGCTGTCGCGAAACTCGATGCTTTTCGGGCGCTTGTAGCCCGTGAGCTGACCTTTACAGAACGCCATCAGGTCTTCGAACGTCAACTCCGGATCTTTCCTGACCACGAACAGCTTGACGGCCTCTCCGGAATGCTCGTCGGGTACGCCGATGGCCGCAACCTCGAATACTCCAGGGTGGTTGGCAACGACCTCCTCGATCTCGTTCGGGTAGACGTTGAAACCGGACACGAGGATCATGTCCTTCTTGCGGTCGACGATTCGCACGAATCCGTCCTCGGAGATCGACGCAATGTCACCCGACCTGAAGAAGCCGTCCGCAGTCATCACCTTCGCGGTCTCGTCCGGTCGCTGCCAGTAGCCCGCCATCACCTGCGGACCGCGAATGCACAGCTCTCCGGCTGCGCCGGGCGGCAACTCCTTGCCGTCGTCGTCCCGGATCGACACTTCGGTGGATGGCAACGGTAGGCCAATCGTGCCGTTGAACTCACCACCGGCCACGGGATTGATCGCGACGCAGGGTGATGTCTCGGACAGCCCGTATCCGTCGATGATCGGCGCGCCGGTCATCTCCTTCCAGCGCTTTGCGACGACTTCTTGCGTGGCCATCCCGCCGCCGTTGGCCAGCAGCAGATTGGAGAAATCGAAGCGCGAGAATTCGGGATGATGGAGCATCGCGTTGAAGAGCGTGTTGACGCCCGGAAAGCTCGTGACCTTGTATCCGGCGAGCGACTGGATCATCCCGCCGATGTCCCGCGGATTCGGCACCAGTACGCAAAGCCCACCCGTGTGCATCGTCAACAGGCAGCAAACGTTGAGCGCAAAGATGTGATAGATCGGAAGTGCCGCCACCGTGATGAACTGCGTCACGTCGGGGCGCCAGTCGCGAGCGGGTTTGAGCCAGACATCCGTCTGCAATACATTCGCGACGATGTTCCGGTGCAACAGCGTCGCGCCTTTCGACACACCGGTTGTCCCGCCCGTATATTGGAGAAAGGCGACATCGTCCGGCGACGGGGAAGCCGGTACGAAATTGGCCCGACGTCCCTCCTCGATCGCTTCGTCGAATGTGGCATGCGGGCTCGGCTTCCGTTCCGCGGCGGAAGCGTTGCCCTGTGCGGCAACCAGAACATGCTTCACCTGCGTGTGCGCAATGATTGCATCCAGCGTCGCAGTGCAGCCGTCGAGAATGACGATCGCCTCCGCGCCACTGTCATTCAGCTGATGCTGCAGCTCGCGGGGGGTATAGAGCGGGTTGACGTTGACGACAACGTAGCCGGCGCGCAGGGCGGCACAAATCGAGATCGGGTAATGCAACACATTCGGCATCATGATGGCGACGCGCGCACCACGCTCGAGCCCCCGTGATTGCAGCCACGCGGCCAGCGATCGAGACAGCTCGTCGAGCTCACCGTAGGTGATCTGCTTTCCCTCACACGCAAACGCCGGATTCGCGTGAAACTTGCTGAAGCTTTGTTCAATCAGCGCACTGATGTTTTGATACGCGCTGCAATCAATCTCTGCCGGAACTTCCGGCGGATAGGCATCAAGCCAGATCTTTTCCATACCCAATCTCCTCTGTCCCGTTTGAATAATTGCGCGACGCAAATCGCCTCGTCACGCGCGTGAACAAGCCGGGGCGCCTCGAACCACGCGAGCGTCATCCCGCTTCGCAACGATATGGCTGCGTGGTCGACCGACAGTCGGCGGCGCCGTGGATCACGTTGTCGGCCTGCAGTTGACTGGGCGACGGCCACCATCCTGTTTGTTTCGCCTCCATCGCACCCTGCTTGGCAGGCAAACTCATGCCCCCGAAACCCGACTTCCGAGTCAGGGGGCTACGCCAAAATTGGTCAATTGATATGGTCATTTGACCACACAGGGAAACTTGCGGCAACTTGGTAGTTGCACGAGGCTGCGACGCAGGATCTGTCGATGCCATACTCGAACCGAAACACGGGCCATCGATGTTGAAGTTCGTCGATGTTGCTCGTGGCTTCCGTCAAAACGCGCATCGTGCCCGTTTGTTCCGCCAATACAGGACGACACCCGTGACGCTTAGAAGCGGTGACGCAGGCCGACCGTTGCCGCAGTCTGGCTGACCTTCGAGCTCGGGAACGCGTTGATGTCGCCGTTGTAGATCGATGCCCCCAAACCGGCGCCCTTCGTACCACGCTGGTACACCATCTGAGCATAGACGTCCGTACGCTTCGACAGGAAGTAATCAGCTTGCACGCGGAACTGATTCCAGTGCGTGCTGTTGCTGATTTGGCTTCATACGCCTCGTGCCTGATCGCCCGGCCGCGCATGGCAATGTCCTGGCCTGCGCCCGCCACCGTCTCGCAGCCGGCGAGCACGGCAGTGTCGGCAACAAGAGGAGCCCCGGCTCCCTCACTCCGCATGCCCGGGTTCGGCACCAGCGGGCGCCGAAGCCGAAGAAGCCGCCGGCAGCGCGTTCGTGTACGCCGGCGCCGCCTTCGTCTTCTGCCTGACGCCCGGCGGTGGCGCCGTCGGGTGCCGCTCCATGTCGGCCAGCATCTGCCCGCACGGCAACGGGCGATTGCGGCCCGGCTGCAGCAACGCGAGCAGGCTGGCGAGCGGATTCAGCAAGCCCAGCCCGATCGCTGCCCCGCCACGCGCGATCAGTGCCCCAGGCTTGACGCCGACGTGCGGTTGCTTGAAGGATCCGGTGACATACAGCGGCGAGCGTAGAGAGATGATCCGGAAGCCCTTGGTATGGGGATGAACCGTCAGGTTCATGGTCTCGTCGCGCAGGTTCACGTTACCGTCGATCCCGATCACCGCATCCTCGGTGTCGAGCGCGAATACGCGCGAGTCGAGCACGCCATTGGTGACCACGAAGTCGGCCACGCCGCAATTGATCTTGACGTCGCGTGTGCCGAACAATTTCTCGTACACCACGTTTGCAACGTTCAGCCCGGCGGCTTCCATCAGCAACAGGCTCACCGTGCCGTCGGTCACCAATGTCTTCACTTCCCCGTTGGAAGTCGCGGCGAGTGCCGCCGGCGAATTGCCGGTGGCCGACAACGCGGCGTCACCGTTGACCTCGCCGAGCGCCGTTTGCATCACCGGGAACGTCGGGAACAGTTGCTTGAGTTTCAAATGTCGCGCCTGCAGCGTGAACCGTCCTTTGAGCGGCACGCCGCTACCGTCCAGGTGAATGTTCGAGGCAAGCGTACCGCCCGCGACACCGAAGTTCAGCGGGTTGAGCGTCAGCACACCGTCATGCATCACGACGTGGGTCGACAAGTCGGAGATCGGCAAGCTCGCGGTCTTGACGATGCGCCGCCCGGTGAATCGAACGTCGGCATCGATCTTCTTCCAGCGGTCCGTGCGGAATGCCTCGACCGGCAACGCCTTGTTCGCGGGCTGCGCGACCGCGACGCCCCGCCGCGCCTTGCTGGCATTCGTGTCGGCGCCGATGAGCGGCGCAAGATCGGAAAACTGCAGCAGCCTGGACTCCAGTGCGCCGGACAGGAGCGGCCTCGGTTCGCGCGAAACGTACACCAACGTGCCGTTGATATCGCTGCCACCGACGCGTCCCGTGAAGTTCTCGTACTTGAAGACGTTGCCGGACGCCCGGAACTGGCCGACCAGTCGGCCGTCGGTCGCATAAGGCGAGGTTTCGGGCAGCGTGATGCCCGTGACGTCATACAGCTTGGCCATGCTGGCGCCCGCAAGCCACAGCCGGAGATCGACCGCAGCCAGGTGAGCGGGATCCGTCAGCGTGCCAACGAGCGCCAGGTGCGTATCGCCAAAGCGCAAATCGGCCTGAACCGGAAACGGGCGTTGCGCACCCTGCACGTCCAGCAAGTTGCCGACCTTGCCCGTGCCGGCGACCTTGCCGTTCTTGTAGGTCCCCTTGACGGTCCAGCCAATCGTGTAAGTGCCGACGCCGGTAGATACCGCGGGCGCTGCGCCCGCCAATGCACGCGTTGTCGCCGAGGCCGCTGCGCCCGGTGCTGCAGCAGCGGGGGCGTTCGATATCGCCGCCGGGCCTGATGCAGCCGGGGCGATTGCAGTGCTCGAGGTCGTCGCTGCCGCATGTGAAGCAGCAGCCAAGGCTTGCGAAGCCGCTGCCGATGCGCGTGACGCCGCTTCGACACCCGACGCAGCCGCCACCGGTTGCGCCGAACCCGCGTGCGCCTGGGCCGCGAGCTTCTTTTGACCTGCCGACCCGACGGCCTGTGCCGATTCGCGGTGCGCCAGCGCCTCCTGCTGTTTCATCACCGCGCCGAACGGGATCGGTTGGCCAAGCGTGTCGACCACGGCGCTCAGATCGAATTGCTTCTGCTGGTCGTAGTAGCCGAGCTCGCCTTGGGCAAACGCGATCTCATGCAGGTCGAGCGTCCATCGGCGCGATTGCGCGGGCTGCTTCAGCTTGAACGTCCAGTTGGCTCGGCCGTCCTTCAGGCGTTCGAGATCGACGGACGGATTGACCAGGTCGATGGCTGGAATCACGATGCGGCGTGCCATCAGCGGCAGCGCCTCGACTTCGAAGCTGATCGCGTCCAGCGTGACGAAATCCTTCCTGCGCGCCCAATCGGGGTTGGCGATCGTGACATCGTGTGCGATGAGTCGTGGCCATGGCACCCACGCGCGCCAGCCCTGCTCGCTCACGGGCCGACGCCACCCGACCTGCAGATCGCCATTGATGGCGAACTGCCGTCCGATCGCGTCCGACACCTTGTCGTCGATCCAGGGCCGGGCTCGATTCCAGTCGAACGTCACGATGACGATCACCAGTGCGGCAATCGCCAGCGCGACGATCACGGCAAGCCACGCGGCCGCCTTGCCGACGGTGTGGCCGATGTGCATGGCTCACTCCTCGAGTTTGCTGAACGGTCTCCAGCAATTCGTGTTCCTGAATACGTTTTGAACGGTGAGGTCTGATGGTATCGACCCGGTGCATGGCGACGACGCAGCCGGCTCGCGCTACTTCGTCAAGCAAGACGTGCTGCAGCGTGACGAGGCGCGCGATACCCGGCAGCTTGGCCGCCCGCCGTCGATGCTCGGCCCGGAACAAACACGATGGTGGAAAGCCGCGATGAAGGGCTCGCCGGCAACCTGGAAGGTATGGGGCAACGAGGTGATGCTGAACCGTCTGTGGTTCCTGATGCCAGGTGCACCCAAGACACCGGCGGCCCGCCTCGTGGTCGATTGCGACGCATGGGACGGCTATCCCGCGCACAAGCACGAACTGCTCGCTTACTTGACGGAAAACGGGATCCACAACGTCGTCGCGATCACCGGAGACCTGCATGCATTTCAGTGCGGCATCGTGCGGGACGATCCCGATCCCGCGACGGGGGTGCCGGTCATCGTCGATTTCGTCTGCGCCGGCATCAGCAGCATGTCCTTCTATTCCTACCTGAAAGCCGCATGGGACGGTACACCGCTCACGTCGATCGCGGCCACGCCTGCCAGACTCGACAGCTTCCTGACGGCGAACAACCCCGATCTGTGCCGCGCCGACCACGACGCGCAAGGTTATGCGTCGGCCACCGTCACGCCGGAATACTTTTCCGTCACGTTCAACAAGGTGAAGCCGTTGAACCCTGACGGAGCCGCGCCCGCGGATGCACTGCTTGGCCGCACGCGACTGACCGTACCCAGGGATTCAGTCGAGGTACGCGTCGAACACCTCTAGATTCCGACGCGCCGCATCAGTGGAAATGTCCGCCGAAAAGCCCGAGCAATCCAATGACGATCAGGTAGATTGCGACGATGTAGTTCAGCAGGCGCGGTACCACCAGAATGAGAATGCCGGCGATCAGCGAGACCAATGGGCTCAAGTTCGTGAATGTGTGCATGGCGTTGCCCTCTTGACAATGGATCGCGAAATCGCTGGTGGAGCGCCTCTCCCGAAACACCGGAAACGATGTCGCCTGAACGTGCATTTGCCGCCCATCGACATCCGGTTGCCCGGCCGAGACAAGCGCGTGACCCGAAGCATGCCGACGACGGAACGACAGGCACCTGGCGAACGCGCTGCCCGCCGCCGCGAACCGTACTGCATCAACGTGCGCTTCGTAGCTGCACGCGCTTCTCCACACATGCGGAAGATCCTGTACCGAAGCAGGTGATGTAAACGACGGACATTCGTCGTGCAGCGTTCATTTGAAGATCGGAGCGATATTCGTTCCCGCCCCGACGCACGCAGCGTCGGTGCCTCGAATGAGTAGCCTGCGCAATACGGAACGAACGGCCGGCAAACACCGAAAAGATGCAACGCGCGATCCGCTGTGCGAACACTTCCACGCCTTCGAGCGACGGCGCTCACGCATCTCACGGCGCTTCGTCGTACAGAAGCCGCAACCCACCGCGACGCCGGGACAGAATTGACAAGCGCTTGAAAAAGCGTCCGCGGATCGCGTGCCGGTCGTTGCGCGGTCGCGCTGCCGCCCGTCACGATTCCCGCGAGTGGTCGGCCCGCTTGCGATCGCGGCCGTCGTCCTGTTTGTCGTCCCGGGCGGCCACCCGCTTCGCCAAGTCGAGGTAGGTCTGGGCCATCGCGCGCAGTTCTTCTTCCGACGCGTCCTCGATCCCGATCAGCCGGTCGCTTGCCGCGTGCGTGACGGCGACGAGTTCGTCGAGCTTCAGGTGCATCGCGACACTGTCGCGATTCTGGTTGCGCTGCAGCAGAAACACCATCAGGAACGTGATGATCGTCGTCCCGGTATTGATGACAAGCTGCCATGCATCCGAATAGTGGAACAACGGCCCGGTAACGAGCCACAGCACCGTCAGGGCCACCGCACTGCCGAACGCGATCGGCGAACCGGCCCACACGGTCACGTGCGACGCGAACCGTTCGAATGCGCGCGTGACGGGATGCCTGACCGTGACCGCCCGTGGATCGGCCGAGGTCCGGTCGTGCGTGCCCGATCGGGCGCGGGATGGATGGTTCGCTTTATGCATGGGCGCCTCGCGGAGAAGGATGTCGATCTTGGCGCACGCAATGGCACGGGGGCAGCCCCGTACGCGAGCGCTTCCGACGAGCGAGCAGCTTGCATGCCCGATCGCCTGGCCCGCGCCACACCTCTTTGCAGCAGATATCAAAGCGATACCATGATCCGCTTCGAAAAATGTCTACTCCAAGCAGTACAGGTGACATTTTTGAAATCGCGTATCGCGCTCACCGAGACTCGCGACTATTGCGCACGAGTCAAAACCGGCTTGTTCCCGATATTTGCGACGATAACGTTCCAGCCCGGCGAGTTCGAGCCCATCATCAACGACGCGTGCTCGATTCGGTACCGGAGTGGTGCACGTCCGGCAACTTGACCGCCTCCCGCTACGGCTACTCCCGGGCCGTGTGCGCGAACCCGAATGCAAGACTTAAACCGGCAAGGTTCGTCGCCGCGGGCGTGACTATTCGATCCGGGATCACGTCTCGTCACCCCGCGCCAGGCGTGACCACAACTTTCGCATCCACGCCAGAACGACCGCGCTCCGTTCATCAACCACCCCATTCGAAAGCGACGGGTTAACCATGATCGACCGTCGAAATACGCCATGTTAACTTCCTCGATCATACGACTTGGTCATTTGACCTGATTTGTCACGAATACGCCAGCTCACCGGAAACCCAGCGTATGGCTCCATGTCTGTCGCTTCTGGAAACGGGTGCTGGATCATCCGGAGGTCGCGACAACGCTGGAAGGAACGTGTGCGCTTCGTTAACTGGCGTAAAGGGAACGTATGGCAGAAAGCGAAGGCGTATGTAGTCAAATGACTCAGTCAAATATTCAACTTGATGTCTGGATCACCACCCAAGTCAGAACGTGACGTCGCTTCTGATCTAACCGTCCACACAACTTTGAGGCAAACATGAACGCAAATACTCAGACCATTCAGGACTCCCTCCCTACCGTCTCCAAGCAGACCAGCGCGCAAGAGATCGTGTCGCTCATGAATCAATACGGCGGAGTCCGGATCAAGAATTACCTGACCCAGGAGCAGGTCGCGAACATCAACCGCGAGGTCGATGTTCCGCTCGAGCGGCTTCGCGAAGGGTCGTCGCACGAAAACGAACTGATCAAGGAATTCCACGGCACCTATACCAAGCGCCTGACGAACATGGTCACGCACAGCAAGACTTTTGGCGACGTGCTGGACGACGAACTGTTTCATGAACTCGGCGAGGTGCTCTACCGTGAAGAGTCCGGCGACTGGTGGCTTTCGACCGCGCAGGTCATCGACATCGGCCCGGGCAACACGGCACAGATGCTGCATCGCGATGTCGGCAATTTCCCGCCCCTGTGCGCGCTCGGAATCAACGGGCCTACGGTGTTCACCAACCTCATGATTGCGCTGACGCGCTTCACCGAGGAAAACGGCGCCACCCGAATCATTCCGGGAAGCCAGAGCTGGGACGAGGACTACTTCGACAGCAAGGGCACGCCCGACATGACCATTGCCGCCGAGATGGACGCCGGCGACGCGTTGCTGTTCAGCGGAAAGGTGATCCACGGCGGCGGTGCGAACGTGACGAAGAACGAGCGCCGACGCGGGCTCACGATTCCGATGCAACCGTCCTACCTGACGCCGGAGGAAGCGTATCCCTTCATCGTCGACATGGACACCGTGCGACGCCTGTCGAAACGCGTTCAGCGAATCATCGGCTTCCGCTCGCAATACCCCGCTGGCACGCCGGGCCTGTGGCAAGTCGACTACGACGATATCGCAACGCACCTCGGTCTTTAAGCCAGGAACAGAGGCCTGCGTCGGTCCGGGAGGGTTGATCCCCCCCGGGATTCCGTGATGCACCTGCGCGGGCCTCGACAGCATCACCACCAGAGAGACACCCCATGAAGATCGACCTGACGAATCGCGTTGCGATCGTGACCGGTGCAAGCCCCGGTCCCGGGCGCGGGCATGCGCTGTTGCTGGCCCGGCTGGGGGCAAAGGTCGTGGTCAACGACCCGGGCAGCGACGTGCGACGAATTCGGAGTGGCGGCACGCAAACCCGAGCGCGATCCGAACAGCCACTCGGCTGACGGACAGCGCAATGCAAGCCCCCCCTCTTGCGCCATCCCGGCCATCGGCCCTCGTCGGCCCGGATCTGCGCGTATCCGATTGGCACTCCGTCGACCAGCCTTCGATCAATGCATTTGCAGGCCGCACGGCTGACCACCACTCGAATGTGGGGATTGCGTGCCTTTCGGGGGATGGCCCCCAAGAATCGACTTTCTATTGCACCTCATCCAACTCAGGAGCGTGATCATGGTGAAGCGTTTATTTGTCGCAATCTCTCTCGTTGCCGGAATCCTTCTTATATTAAGCCCGGGATTCATGGTTCTCTACCATATCGAGCACTACGACTCGAGCCAATAAGCTCCACCAGGAAAGATCGAACATGCCTGCGTAGCCTTGCACGCGGATCGTGTTGAACACGATCCGCGTCGCACACTGCTCGCCCTTCGGCGGCGGCTTTCGGTCTTGACCGGCCCGACAGTTTGCGGGTCCACGCGTCGAGGACGCGCGGGCCCGCGCGCTGCGGATGCGTTCGGCTGAGTCGATCAGTCTGCCCCTGCCATGCGCGCAACGTGCGTCTGGACACGCCCGTACGCACCACGATCTCCCGCGGCGAAGTCTTCAGGCGGAAGTGCACCGTCACCCTCCCCAGCCCGCCTCCCCACCTTGATCGCCCTGCATCCCTGCTCGAAGGTTGAGCGGGGATTTTCATTATGCGGCTCCGATGACGCCGCCGCACGGCGCGCGCCGGCGCACTGCCGCTGCCCATCTCTCCTCCCCCGCCGCGGCATACCGAGCGTTTCCTCGATCCACTGCTGTGCGGGGCTAGTGGAAAACGCCAATTTCCGTACGGTCGACATTTATGGACACTAGACTTGGTCAAATGACCAATTCGCATGAAGCGACGACAGATGCCCAAGTGCGCGACGCAGCGAGGCTGCATTCGCGACGCGAGGCTGGACGGTGTGTCGATCCAACGACGAGACGCAAGATTCCGGAAGCTGCATTCCCCCAAATTCCGGCATCCGAACACTTGGTCAAATGACTCAGTCAAAAGAATTGATATCGGGTCTGACGTTCCAGGAACGAATTTTTCACAAGGAGTCGAGCATGGACAGGCTGGCAAAGAAGAACGAGTGGTTCGCAAGAGCCGAAAAGGTCATCCCGGGCGGGATGTACGGTCACCAGAGCGTCAAGTATTTGACGGAAGATTTCCCGCTGTACTTTGCAAAAGCGAAAGGTACCCATCTCTGGGACGTCGATGGCAACAAGTACATCGACTACGTGTGTGGCTACGGCACGAATCTGTTCGGCTACGGCAACGAGCGGATCGAGCAGGCCGCCGCCCTCCAGTTGCAGAAGATCGACACAGCGACGGGCCCCAGCGAGGTGATGGTTCAGCTTGCCGAGGCGCTCACTCAACAGGTCAGCCACGCCGACTGGGCGATGTTCTGCAAGAACGGCTCGGACGCCACGTCGATGGCCATGGTGATCTCGCGCGCCTATCGCGAGAAGCGCAAGATTCTCGTTGCGCGCGGTACGTACCATGGGGCGTCCCCGTGGAACGTGCCCTATACGACGGGGATTACCAAGGAAGACCGGGCTCACATCGTCTACTTCGAGTACAACGATATCGAGAGCCTCAATGCCGCCGTCAAGAGCGTCGACGGTGACGTAGCGGCCATCTACGCTACGCCGTTCCGGCACGAAGTGCTCTACGACCAGTTTTTCCCGTCGATCGAATACGCGAAGGAGTGCCGTCGCCTCGCGGACGAGCAGGAAGCACTTCTGGTCGTCGACGAGGTCCGCACGGGGCTGCGCCTGTCGCGTGACTGTTCATGGTCGGACTGGGGCGTGCACCCGGACCTCAGCTGCTGGGGCAAGGCCATCGGCGGCGGCTATGCGATCGCTGCGGTGCTCGGTTCGGACAAGGCGCGAGAGGCTGCGACGAACGTTTTCGTCACGGGCTCCTACTGGCTCTCGGCGGTGCCGATGGCCGCGGCGATCGAAACGCTGCGCCTGGTACGAGAAACGGACTACCTCGAACATACCAAGCGGTTGGCGGACAAGCTGCGCGCCGGCATCGCGGAACAAGCCGAGCGGCATGGCTTCGAACTCAAGCAGACCGGGCCGAGCGTCATGCCGCAGATGCTTTTCGCGGGTGACGACGAACTCGTGTCGCGCGGCCGGGCGTGGGCTTCGGAAGTCATCAAGAATGGCGCCTATCTCCACCCGTGGCACAACATGTTCTTCACGGCGAGCCACACCGACGACGACATCGCACGTACGCTCGAGGCGACCGAAGCGGCATTTGGCGCGATCAAGCAGAAGGCGATTGCAGTGAGCCGCCTGGATATCCTGGACACCGTGCAGCGTTAATGCCGGATGCGCTTGATCGGCGCGGTTTTTCGCGCCAGATCTGGAGCGCGCTTGACAGCATTTCGGATCCAGCCGGATCCGACCAGGGCACCAGCTGAAAAGCGAATTCGGCTGGTGCTGCTTCTTCGAGAGAGGAGCCAGGATAACCATCGTTGGCAGGTCATTCAAGGGCCATGCCTCGATGATCGTCGTGGCTTCATCCAGCGTCTCGAACTCATGCAGGTTAAAGCATTCGTCGCGGATTGATCCGTCGTTGCCCGACGTCGATGGATGGCACTTCTCGCGTGAAACCATCCAGGATCTACCGCATCCGCCAACGCGGGCGAACCACGCTTCATCGACGCCGAGTCGACCGATGCGATGTGGAAGACCGACTACGGCAGGGTGCTGATCGAGCGCATCCCGACGCGGCTGCCGGGCAAGCAGGCAGGGCAACGACCGGTTCCTGCCACATGCGATCGGTGGCGGTTGACGGCGGGCACCCCTGTTCCTCGCTGTGCAAAGCGAGTCCTCTTCTGAAGTTTCGTATACCCGATTCGAAGGAGTTTTGTGATGGCAAATACCGTAACGGCGCAGGCAATATCCGTCATTGGTCTCGGCGCAATGGGAGCGGCCCTGGCCAAGGCATTGCTTGCCGCCAATCATCGCGTCACCGTCTGGAACCGCACGGCAAGCAAGTCCGCGGCGCTTGGCGAGGTTGGCGCCCAGGTCGCACACTCAGCCGCGGAGGCGATCGATGCGAGTCAGGTCGTGATCGTTTGCGTACTCGACTATGGCGCGTCCGACTCGTTGCTGCGCACGCCGGACGTCGCGGCCCGTCTCAAAGGCAAAACGATCATCCAGCTCACGACGGGCACACCGGAGGACGCGCGAGATGCTGCGGAATGGGCCAAGCAACACGGCGTGGCTTACCTGGACGGCACCATCGGCTGCTACCCCAAGGATATCGGCACGCCGGACGGTTCGATTCTGTATGCCGGCTCGCGTTCGACCTTCGAAGCCCTGCGACCTACCCTGGCGAAGCTGAGTGGACATGCGTTGTTCGTTGGAGAGCGATTCGAGAATGCCGCCATTCTCGATGGCGCAGTGGTAGGTTCGTTCTCCCTGGGGGCCGCGCTCGGGTTTCTCTACGGCGCCGCCGTGTGTGACGCCGAAGGCATCTCCCTCGACACCTACTTGTCACTTGCCTTGGCGCGTCGTCCCTTCGTCGAGGATACGCTTCAGACGTGCGTACAGATGATCAAGAAAGGGAATTACTCAGGGTCGCAGGCCACCCTCGACAGCTGGGCCGCGGGTATCGGACAGCTGGTGGCGTTCAGCCAGGAAAGTGGCACGGACAGCAGCTACCCGCAAGAAGTCCTGGCGCGACTCCAGCAGGCCATCGCCAAGGGACACGGTCAACATGAGCTGGCCGCCGTGTTTGAATGTTTCAGGAAGCCGCTCGCGGACCGGGGTTAGAGACAACCCGGCCCGTGTCCCGTTCCGCTCTCAACAGACCCGTATTCACGTCGTCTGTTGACGCCAGCGGAACAGGAAACGTCAGCATCGCGATCGGACGAGCGAAGGCAGAACGGGGGCCGAGCAAAGGCGAGCGCGCGCAACTCATCTCGATAGCGCGTTCTCGCTCGATCACGGCTGTGCTGGCTTCGTGTGCACGCATCGTGCGGCGACGCCCACGACGCGCCGGACCGCGCGCTTGGGCAACTGCTCGAGTTCGTGCTGAAACCTCAGCTCCGCGCCGGGTACGGTACCGAGCTCGATCGCGGCCCGTCCGGTTCTTCGAGGTCGCAAGTTGATCGCCGCGTCAGTCGCAGCACGAATCGATCGCGGCCGGCTTGTCATGCCTGCATGAGAGAGAAACGGCGGTACCGTTACGCAGCCAAAGGGCTGCAGACCTGACACCGGAAACAGAACCTCCACCGACAGCAGGCCAAATTCTCCCCACGCTGCCCGTACGAGCGCGGCGTGGGTGGCAAGATATTGCTCGCGATCAAATGACACACCCTCCACGGCGGGATAGCTCACGATTGAAGTAGCCATCTCCGTTTTCCCGCATGAAGATCCAACGGCAATCCGCTGGCCGCGCGGCAATCACTGCGGATTTCGTTCCAGGCTGCCAAGGGTGTAGCGTCGATTGAGGCTCGTTGCTTTTTCCTGCGCGCGCTCCAGCGCGCAATAAGCGTAATACAGCGAGACGGACAGGTAAGACCAGGAAAGCAACGCAAAGATATAAAAGATCATGTGATCATGGTCACCCGGTATAGGGTAGAAGTCATAGGTGCTCGCAATAATCTGCGTGGCGACCAGTGCCACGATCACGCTCACGGCGTTGCGCTTGTCGCCAATTCGCAGCAACTTCCTGACAACGTACACGAGATACACCGAGAACAACGACCACATCACCAGATAGAAATACGGCTTGGGCTCAACCATGAAGTCTGCCGTCCACACAACGACGGTTCCCGCCAGCGCGCCCACCACATACAAGACCTCAGTGAAAATCGATGGTTTATGTCGGTGCGTAACAGCCATCATGCCGACGATAGTGATGATAGGTACGCCGAAACCTCTGGAAAATGCATCGCAAAAAAGCGAGTTACTGAGAAATGCATGCTCGCCAGTCAGCGCATTGAGCATCAAATTCGATGCCGAGAACGTCGTCACCAGCCACTCGAATCCGAGGAGGCCGTTGCGCCGCTTGAGAAGCTTGACGCCGTAGACGAGTGAAGTCGTTATCAACGCAAGATCAGCAAGGCAATAAAGATAAAATTTGAGTTCCATGACACATTCCAATGATCGTCAAGAATTTGAGTAACCATCGCGCTTGCCAACGTCGATACCCACCCTTGCATCACCTCTCGACGCGAGAAGACGCGACCGGCATGGATTGGTTTCGCACCGGCATGTCAGGCGGCCGGCGCCGCCCCGGGCACCCGCAGGGGCCGGGGCGCGTTCGCGCGGCAAGCTGATCGCTTCGCCTCACGCGTCAAGCGATAGCTGCCTCGGAATGTCGCGACCTGAGCTGACGGATCGCCACGCTGGTCAGAAAGATCGGCACCACCAGCAACCCGACGGACAGCCAGCCGACCGCACGCAAGCCGGCCGCGCTGAACACCATGCCGGCGATCGCGGGGCCCACCGCCAGGCCAAGATTGATGGCCGACGCACAGGTCGCGGTGCTTCTTCCGCTGGCGTCCATTTGTGAAAGCGCCCCCACCATGTAAGGGGCAACCAGCGTCGCACCGGCACTGATGAGGGCAGTCGACACGAGAAACGCCCACCTGCCGCCCACGCAATACATGCCCAGGCTGCATACGATCAGAAGCGCGAGCCCAAACGCGATCGGTTTGAACAGACCAAAACGATCGCCCAGCCAGTTGACCGCTACCCCCACCGGCAACTGGAAGGCCGCATTGACCATGAACAGCATGCCGAGTTGTTCCGCTTCAACGCCTCGGGTTGCAGCGACCTCCGCGGCGAATCCCATGAGGGCCGTCTGCGAGACGTAGATGAAGAAAGCGCTGATCAGAATCCCTCGGACGTCACTGGATTTGATGGCGTCCTTCGCGACCGTTTCCTCGCTTGCGTTGATGGCAGGATGCATGAACGCGCCGAAAAACAGCGCCACCACGACAACGGCGAGCTGGACGGCATCCACACCGATATTGCCGATCTTCACATTCACGATCGGGACGACGTACATCGCACAGGAAAATATGATGGCCATCGCGACAGCGACTTGAGCCGCGACCTTCTCCGGGTGCTTGACGTGTGCAATCACCCCGTACGCGCAAACACAGCTGACGCCCAAGGCGGCGCCGAGCACCAGTTTCGCAGCGACGAATACATAAAAATTATGCGAAAACATCGCACACGTCGACAGAACGGCAAGCGCTGCCGCAGCGAGCGCCCCCGTTCTCTTGTTCAACGTCGCCATGTGACGACCGAAAATGATGATGGAAAGCGCAAGACAGAGCAGTACCGCGGACGCAAGCCATCCAGCGGTGCTTTCTGACAGTCCGAACCGGGCCATCGATTCTTCGATGTTGAACGGAAGCAGGTAGGTGGGCGTCCAGACCACGGCCCCGGTATAAAGCAGGGCGATTTTCCGGATTCCCTTGATTTCGTAACTCACGATCGACTCCTTGACTTTTGCACGAATGCGAAATCGTGGCGAGGCATCGAATTGCCCTCTTTTTCGCATCCGCACTGACACTGTTTCGAAGACTGCTTCGTCCAACCGAAAAATCGCAATTTCAGAATTGCTCGCGCTTCACCGACCTGTTGCATTCCGTCGATCGACTACGATGCCGTCAGGTGATGGAGTCGCCCGATTTCCGTGTGAAAGCCGGGCCCGGACTCCCCCATCCCGACCGTTAATCGAAGTGCCCGACCTCGAGGAAATCCTTCATTTTCAGCAGGTCATTCGGATCCGACATTTGACCGTTACGCTCGACGAAGCCGGCAAAAGTCGTGCCGTACGTCCAGCCGAGCAGGCGCTGCAGTTCTTCCGGATAGCGTTTCACGCGTTCGATCGGCAGCGTGAGGTACTGGTTTTCTTCCTGCCGGAGGATGGCCAGGTCATACGACATCGTCAGGCCGGTGCGCGGTGCATCGCTGGTGTTCTTTCCGCCCCCGTGATAGGTGGAGCCGATGAAGAACAGCGCATCGCCGGCGGACATTTCCGCGGAAATGGCTTCCTCCTGCTTGGGGCTACGCTCGTCGTCCCACTTGTGGCTACCCGGGATGACAAGCGTGGCGCCGTTTGCCGCCGTAAAGTCGGATACCGCCACCATGACCTGGAACCGGGCCTCGCGCCCATAGTTCGGGTGCCGCCAAAGCCATACGGAATCGTCACGATGCAACGGCTGAAGGCCTTGACCCGGCAGGATCTGAATGGCTTGCGTCACGCCCACCTGAATATCGGGAGCGATGTCGACCTGGTTTTCGCCGCTCCAGATCTTGATCGGCGTCTGCAGGATGTTGCGCGCCGCGCCCAGATAGAGCGGATGCAACGCAACTTCGGCCATCCAGTCGGTACGCGCAAAGAGGCGCGAGACCCGACGCGTCTGTGTACCGGCGAAGTAATCGTCTACTCCGTTCGGAGCGGACTGGAGCGTGTCAAAGAGCGATCGCTGAATCTGCGCGAGCAAGTCGGAACCGAGAAAGTTCTTGACGATCGCTCCACCATCCTGGCGAACTGCGTTCGCAAGATCTTCAGGAGTGCTATCGCTTGAAAGGCGTTGCAACGACATGGTGCTTCCTCCAACAGGTGTCAATGATTGAAAAGTGCCGCGTATCCTCGGTCACCACTGCCTTCTGCAATGGATGCCAGGATTCGCTCGCGTAGCGCCTTCAGAATTCGCGGCGGCTGCCCGATATCTTCCTGCGCCTGCTGAAACAGTCCGGTGGCCCGCGCGTAGATTTCCAGATCTGCGCCTCGTGGTTGATAGTCTGAAGCCGCCACGGATTCGAACAGACCTTCGATGAAGTGGGTCTGACCGGCGATATAAGTTGGGATCAGGTCGCGAATTTCGTCGATCGAAATGCCTGAATTCACCACGAATCTGAGACCTTCCAGGAAGGCCGCGCCAGCACCGAAAACGAAGGTGCCCGTCAACCCGGCATCGAGCACGTTCGGCACATCGGGTCTGGCACTGACGTAGGTGGATTGCGGCGCAATCTTTCGAAGCAGAGGCTCGACTTCGCTCCAGATCTTCTCGTCGCCACCCAAAAGGATGACGGCGCTCTCACGACCGATATCGGGCGGGAAGCACTGGATTGTTCCGCTGATGAATTTTGCGCCGGCACCCGTCACGATTTGATCCAGTACCTGGACCTCGGATGGGCGCCCCGTTGCCAGATTGACCACCGTTTTCCCTTTCAGCCGCTCGCCCAGCGCCTCGAAGTCCGCCGCGAGGTCAATCGGTGTCGCCGTCACGACGACGATGACGTCTGCCTGATCGCAGGCTGCCGTGGCGCTATCGGCAACGCGTGCGCCCATTTCATGCACGCGCTGCGCCTTCTCCGCTTTTCTGTTCCAGACGACGACCTTCTCGCCATCCGCAATCAGGGAGGCGGCAATTGCAGACCCCATCGCCCCCAGGCCCAAGACAGCAATCAAATTGCTCATTCGCATTCCCTATCGTTGTCGTTGACCACATCACCAAGAGAGATTCATCGTTCAAGTCAGCAAACAAGATCTCACGACTTGGTCATATGACTACAAAGCAATGCACATGCCAACCCGATTCAAGTGATCATCCTTCCCTGCATTGCGGCTGACGCGCCCGGTGGCAAAACACATGCCCCGGAGCGGGGATTTCGCTGCACCAAGAGAAACCCAAAGTCACGTCAGCGGTGCAGACAAGTTGACTTGATCAAATGACCACGTATCCACAGGCACGAATCTTATGCCTCGACAGGACATTTGGAATACGGAGTTTCCATTAGCCACCTCGTGAAGGCGCCGTACAAGCCAACGCAGCGGCGCTCATTCCGCGCGACGCGTGGCTGCCCTTTTCGCCGACGCACGTCGGTCACCGCATTTGCGTATCTCCCGAGACATCAGCATCGAAACCGGAACGCAAACGCCGCCGGACAAACGGAGCACCGCTTGATCAGCCGGGCCGATGCCCAATGAATGAGTGCGCCCCGGGTTCCCGAAGCAGGCCGCCGAGTCGCGTCGGCTTCGTGATGTTTGCCGGGCACGGCGATGCACCGATGCGGCGATCACGCGCAACACGTACCTGCGAACGACTTTTCCCGCGCCGCCATGGCGGCACAACATCCGTGCAGGACAACGCCTTGCATTGCTTGCGAAATGCCGTCCATCGTCATGCTAATATCCGAGGATTCGACTACCCTGCACGGGTAGCACCTTTGGACGAAGACATAAAACGGAGCTCTGGCCAATGCAGAGAGTACGGGCTGAAGTCCGCCGCCAGGACCTCGTAGCGGCGACTGTCGCAGTGATTGCAGAGCACGGCGTGAAGGGTGCCACGACCCGCCGCATCGCCGAGGCCGCAGGGTGCCCACTGGCTTCCCTGCACTACGTCTTTCACTCAAAGGACGAGCTGTTATTCGCGGTCTACGAGTCCTTGATCGACTTGATCCGCTCGGATAGCCCGGAGGCGCCGGAGCACGGCACCCTGTCGGAACTGGCGGAGTTCAATCTGCGCTCCGTGATGGCCTGGTTCGAAGCAAACCCGGCATACGCGAAGACTCAATCCGAGTTGTATACGTGGGCGCTCCGGCATCAGCCCGACATGGCCATTGGCGCCCTTCGCATATCCCAGGAAGGTGCCCGCGCCATGCTGGCCTCCGCCGAGCCCCGTGCAGATGCCAAGGCGCTGGATGCCATCGCGCGGCTGAGCATCGCCCTGGTCGACGGACTGCTTTTCTCGTGGTTTGCCCAGGAAGATTCGAAGCGTCTGGCCACCGATGTCGACCACGCCAGCAAGATGCTGGCCGCCTATGCGACGACGCTTCAGGACGCTCGCCCTGCCGCCAAGACCCCTCGCAAGTCGGTACGGAAGCAATAAGCTCCTGCCACCTGCCCCGAGGCACCGGCTCCCCGGTGTCCTCGCGGCGGCAGCGTCACGTCGCCTCTTCAAAATGACCGCACGGTGCGCGGCGCATGACATTTTCAGCTTTGTCCCGTGCGCCGCCCTACTCGCCAGCGCTGCTCGAAGGTGCTTTCACGAACCGTTGTGCGCGTCCGGCCGCGCACGTGCGACGCGAGGTGATGGGCACCGCCGCAAATCCACACGGGCTGCGACCAAGCCGCCCGTTTCCCATCGCATGGAAGCCTGACGCTCCCGGCAGGCAGCCCTCGGTCTTACGTTGCCGCTCTCGCGCTCACGGGTTTACCTCCATCGACAACGCCTCTTTGTCTGCTTAACGTTGACCGATCAAATGATCAAGTCAATCGATCATATTCTCCAGAATCCGCTCAACCAAGCGAACTGAATATTCAGGGCACCCGTGGCCCGGCTCATTCATGGACAAACTTTCAAGAAGCCGACATAATTCACGAGCGTTATGGTCACTTGACCATGTATCACGGATAAACACTACACCTGTGTATGACGTGAACGGAAGAGGATTTTCGGGTACCGGAGTTTACCAATGACAAGAGTTCGCGCTGCGTTGCGGCGACAAGATTTTGTTGACGCTGCCGTTGAAGTCATCGCCGCGCACGGCGTTGCCGGAGCCACCACGCGGCGAATCGCCGAAGCCGCAAACTGCCCTCTGGCATCGCTGCATTATGTATTCCATACCAAGGACGATCTGTTCGACGCGGTTTACGAATCCCTGTTCGACCTTCTCGCGGCGAATGCCCCCGCTGACAGGGAATTTCATTCTTTCGGCGAACTCGCCGGATGGCAGCTGCGCAAGATGGTCGAATGGCTCGTGCAGCATCCGTCGTACGCCCGCGCACAGTCTGAACTGATCCAGTGGGCAGAGCGTCATCGCCCCGATTTCGCGTTGAAAACCTATGTCGAGACGATCGAGCGAACGATCGCTTATCTCGGCAAGTGCGCGCCACAAGTCAACCACGACGCGATTGAATCCGTCGCCAGAATGAGCATCATCCTGATCGATGGATTGCTGAACAGTTGGCACGGGGACACGAATATCCGCCAGCTCAGGGCGAACCTGGATCATGCAAGTTCAGCGCTGGAGGCGTTTGCCACCTCCCTCTCGAGCTCGACGGTACAGGCTTGAGCGTCGACACGGCGCATCATTGCACCCATAGCCGGCAGCCCGACAGCACCCGTCAGCGCTCCGCCACATCGCACGCTTCGATCTTGCCGCCTTTCCGTAGACGGACGTCCGCATCCCGCCGGACGCCCGTCGTCGATTCCCGCTAGCTGACGGCGCCCGGCGTCGCGCCGAACATCGACTTCGTCTCCAGGAACTCCTCGATACCGGCGTAGCCCCACTCTCGTCCATTGCCGGATTGCTTGTACCCACCGAACGGCGCAGCGATATCGACAGCCGCGCCGTTCAAATGCACCATCCCCGTCCGCAATTTTCTGGCGACGCGCTCCGCCTGTTCGGTCGAGTCTCCATAGACGTAGCCGGACAATCCGTACGGCGAGTCGTTGGCGATGGTGACGGCGTCCGATTCATCCCGGTAGGGGATGATCACCAATACGGGGCCGAAAATCTCCTCGGTTGCAATCTTCATGCGATTGTTCACGCGGCTGAACACCGTCGGCTTGACGTAGTAGCCTCGCTCAAGCCCGGAGGGATTGCCGAGCCCACCCGATAGAAGCATCGCGCCCTCGTCGATGCCCACCCGGATCATCTCCTGCACCTTTTGATGCTGGCGCTGGTTCGCCATCGGCCCCATGGTCGTGCCGGGATCGCGCGGATCACCGACGACGACCTGCCCGCATGCAGCGACCGCGATCTGCTCCGCCTCCTCGAGCCGATGCGCCGGCACCAGCATGCGCGATGGCGCGGTGCAGGTCTGGCCGGAATTGGCCATCATCTGGAGCACCCCGTGCGTGACGCCCTGCTGAAAGTTCTCGCTATCCAGAATGATGTTCGCCGACTTGCCGCCCAGCTCCAGCGTCACCCGCTTGATCGTCGTCGCAGCGGCCTGAGCCACCTCCACGCCAGCGCTCGTCGAACCCGTCAGCGACACCATGTCGAAGAGCGGGCTGGACGCAATCGCCCTGCCCAGGCGCTGCCCGGCGCCCTGCACGAGATTGAATACGCCGGGCGGTACGCCGGCCTGCTCGAGGATCTCGGCGAGAACGATGGCCGAGTATGGTGCATTCTGACTGGGCTTCAACACGATCGTGCAACCCGCCACCAGCGCCGGCGCCACCTTGCACATGACCTGGTTCATCGGCCAGTTCCAGGGCGTAATCAACCCGCACACCCCCACCGGCTCCTTGACGATCCGCGACGTGCCCTGGGTTCGTTCAAACGGATACTGCTTCGCGACTTCCAGGGTCGTATGGAGGTGCCAGAGCCCCAGCGCCGCCTGAAGCGGGCGAGAGATGGCGTCCATCGGTGCGCCCATCTCGAGCGTGATTGCGTCGGCCATATCCTGCAACCGCTCGGTGTATGCACCGATCACGCGCTCGAGCAGCTTGAGCCGCTCAACGAGGGGCGTGTTCGAGAATGCCGCGAAGGCGTCGCGCGCCGCCTCCGCGGCCAGGTTCACATCGGCTTCGTCAGAGAACAGCAACACGCCGGAGACTTCGCCCGTCGCCGGATTGATGATGTCGTGCTCTACGCCACCGTTCGCAGGCGCTACCCAACGGCCGCCTATGAACGCCTTGCGGAGATGGTCTGCTTCGAAAATCGGCATCTGCTCGCTCCATGTCAGTTGGTATCGAGGGCGAGTCTTCAGCCTTCTGGATCGCCCGGGAGGATCCATACTATCGTCTTTTTTGATCATTTGGCCAAGTCACATGACTCGGTAATAATCAGTATTGCCACCGGCCCGCCAAAGTAAGACGCTTCAGGGAACGAACCGTCATGCCGCTGCAAAAGATCTGCAGCGGGTGTGACGCGATGATGATGGAGACGACACCACGAGGCGGCTTCCGGCGAAGCTCGCGACACGCCGAAGCCACTTTTCCCAGGCGGATCGGTTTGGTCTGCCGAAACGGACATTCGACCATCACGGCCGGCAGACAAAGGTCTGCTCGCCGCTCACGTATCCAGGCAGGCCTCACAGAGGGTTAACCTTCATCGACAAGGAATTTTTCGAGCAATACTTTCTACTACACGGTCATTTGATCAAGTCATATGGCAGACTTCACGCCGGATAGCCAGGAAGTAAGCAATCCGCAAAGAAGCGCACCGCGATCCGGTCGCTTTTGACGTCAACATCGAACGACAACACTCCCACGGGAGCGAAAGGTAATTACCATGGCAATCATTCAAGTCCAGCAGATCATGCACGAGAACCCGCTGCATGCTCGCGCTCCGCATGAACCCCGCTACGAAGATGGCAGCGCCTTTTGTGACGGCAATTACGTTCCCATCACCGAAGCGACCGTCCCGCTCGTCGACGCGGGATTCCTGCACGCCGACGCGGCCTACGATGTCGTCACCGTCTCGCGAGGCAACTTCTTCCGGCTCGACGATCACCTCACGCGCATGGAAGAGTCGTCGGCGAAGTTCTTCCTCGAGAATCCGTTCAATCGCGAGCAGGTCAAGGAGATTCTCCACAACCTCGTGCGCAACGCCGGCCTGAAGGATGCGTACGTCTGGTGGTGCGTCACTCGCGGCCCGCTGAGCGTCGATCGCCGCGACCGCGGCGCAATGAAGAACGCGATGTTTGCATTTGCCGTGCCGTTCTTCTTCCAGGCCGACGACGAAGTCCGCACGCGAGGCTCGAACCTGCTGATCAGCAAGCTGTACAACCGCATTTCCGCGAAGGCGGTCGATCCCACGGCCAAGAACTTCCACTGGATGGACATGAAGCTCGCGCTGTTCGAAGCGATGACGCAGGAGAAAGACTGGGCGGTTCTCGTCGACGAAAGCGACAACCTCACCGAAGCAGCCGGTGCGAACGTGTTTTTCGCCAAGAACGGGGAGCTCTATACGCCCGCCGAAGGCTGCCTGCTGGGCATCACGCGCCAGAGCGTCTTCGATATCGCCGCCGAGCTCGGCATCAAGGTGAACATCGGCAAGTACACCGCGACCCAGCTGCGCGAGGCTGACGAAGCATTCACCTCGTCATCGGCAGGCGGGATCATGCCCGTCAGCGCAATCGACGATCAGCCGCTCGGCAGCCGCAACGGCCCCGGCCCGATCTCCGAGAAGATTCACAACCTCTACTGGGAGAAGCGCTGGGCAGGATGGCACGCGCAGCCGGCTGAGTACTTCTCGTCGGTCCCGGCATAAGCCGGAAGCCAGAAGCCGTTCAAAAGCGGCGCGTACGAAGCCGGCCCGGTCGAACAAGCCGCATCCGGCCCTGGTAGGCGCCCAATAGCTGCATGCATTGACGAACCGTCCGGCGCCCCACCCAGGCGCCGGGCAATACGAACTTCTACGTCATAGCGATGACCTGAAGTTCGGTGATTCAACAAAACAAAGTACAAGCACACCCCAATTCATTTCGCATAGCTAACAAACGGACAGGACTATCGGTACCTTCATCCGTATTCACCTATGCACAACCCTTTGGCGGGCGCACGTCACCTGGTCAAGGTCAAGGAGATAGCCGTGGTCAAGACTCATGCTTTCAAGAAATCTGCTTCGCTCATCCGATCGGCAGCGAAATTGTCCGTCATCGCTTCCGCAGTCGCGATGTCTTTGACCGGTGCGCTTGCGGAAGGTACGGATTCGTCCCACACGCCGTCGGGCGCCGAAGTCGCCGGCACCGCGAGCGGCATTCCCGCATGGACACCGGTGGGCAACGTCGGCTCGGGCTGGAGTTACGGCAAGCGCCGCGCGGATTTCTTCAAATACAAGTCCGACAAGCCGCTTTATACGATCGACGCCAGCAATGTCGACAAGTACGCGGACAAGCTCAACCCCGGCCAGATTGCGCTGTTGAAGAACCTGAAGGGCTTCACGATGCCGGTGTATCCGTCCCGGCGCACGTGTGGCGTTCCCGATTTCGTCGCGGAAAACACGAAGAACAACGCGGGCTTCGCCAAGATGAACGCGGACGGGTCGGAGCTCTCCGATGCCCATCTCCCCGGCTACCCCTTCCCTTCGCCCAAGACCGGCGCGGAAGTGATGTGGAACGCGAAGCTGCACTACCGCGGCGCCGGCGTCGAGATGCGCGACATCATCACCGTCGTCTCCCCGCGCAAGGGCGCGTCCGACTGGATCAAGAACGTGTCCGATGCGTGGATCTACCAGCCGTGGGGCGACAAGGCCGGCACGACGTTCGCGAAGGTCAACCAGGTCGAAGGCAACGCCTACTACGCGTACAAGTCCCCGGCGGCCATTGCCGGCCAGGCCGCGATCTTTACGACCTACGCCGGCAAGCCGACCGAAGTCTTCTACTACTTCCCGGGCCAGCGCCGCACCCGCCGCATGCCGTCGTATGCGTACGATGCGCCCCAGATCGGCTTCGACAACCAGTACAACATGGATGAAGCACTGGTCTTCTCCGGACAGACGGACCGCTTCTCCTGGAAGCTGCTCGGCAAGAAGGAAATGATCGTTACCTATAACGACCTGGGCATGTATGACTTCTCCGACAAATTTGAAGACGCCTATGGCCCCGACTTCGTGAACCCGTCGAAGCGTCGCTACGAACTCCATCGCGTATGGGTCGTGGAAGCCACGGTCAAGCAGGGCATGCGCCATACCGCGCCCAAGCGCCTGTTCTACGTCGACGAAGACAGCTGGAACTACCTCGGCGCGGTGGACTACGACGCGCAGGGCAACATCTCGAAGGTGCGCGAGGGTTACGTCATTCCGGTGTACGAGACGGGGAGCTGCGACACGCTCGCATTCGCTCAATACAACCTCGTCGATGGCCGGTACCTCGTGGACGGTTCGATGCTCGCGGCCGGACGGGACGCGAAGTGGTCGGTCGATTCGTCGGCGGACCAACACTACAAGCCGAGCTTCTACAACGCCGATAACCTCCGTGCGTTGAGCGAGCGTTGACAGGGGCCGAAACAAAATGGCTACCACCTCCTCATTACAGCCCCGATCCAGCGTGGCTTTCGTGCGCGCCGCGATCGCGGCGCTTGTCGCCGTCGGGTGCGGCAGCGCGCACGCCTTCACGTTCACGATCGGGAACGTCGAAGGCAGTTTCGATTCGACGGTATCGGCAGGCGTCGGCATTCGCACTGCCTCGCCAAGTTCCAATCTCGTCTCGCCGACCTACAACCAGGCCACCGGTGCGCAGACCGGTGGCGGCCGACTCGGTCAATTGAGCGGCCTCTCCGATCAGGGCGACATCAACTACGGCAAGGGCGATCCGTTCACGAGCTATCTCAAGGGCAGCCACGAGCTGCTCCTGAAGATGCCGTCGCAGGGGCTCACGTTCATGGCACGTGGCACCTGGCAATACGACTACTCCGGCACCCACACGACAGGTGCGACCAGCGGGCAGAACCTTTTCTATAACCCGCCACCCAGCCTGAACGGCGGGCTCTCGTCCGACGCCGAGAAGAACATCCGCTTCAAGCCACGCTTGCTCGACCTGTGGGTCAGCAAGCAGTTCAACGTCGGCGACCAGATCGCGCGCATCCGCGTGGGTAACCAGGTCGTCAGCTGGGGCGAAAGCATCTGGGAAGTCGGCGGGGTCAATGCGACGAATGCGATCGACGTGAATCGCGCGTCCCAACCCGGCGCGCAGGTCAAGGAATTCATCCTGCCTGCACCGATACTGAGTGTCGCGTCCGGCGTGGGTCACGGCGTGAACGTCGAAGGGTACATCCAGAGCAACTGGAACCAGAATTACCTTCCCCCGGTTGGCAGCTATTGGTCGAATCAGATCGTCGGGCCCGGCAACAACGCGTATGGCGTCTCGACCGTCCATCCGAAGAACGGCGGGCAGTATGGTTTTTCCATTCGCTACCAGCCGGCGGGAACGGACCTGAATCTCGGCTTCTACACGATCGCGTACCACGACAAGTTCCCGCAAGTCTCGCTGAGTTCGACGGGCGGGACGATCTTCCGGTTTCCGGAAGACCGTCACATGATCGGTGTCAGCGCCAACTTCCCCGTTGGCGACTGGGCAATCGGTACCGAGCTCTCGTACCGTCCGCGAGATGCCGTTCCGCTGAATCCGGCCAGTGGATGCGTCGCGCAAGGCGGGAACTGCTGGGTCGACGAGAAGCGATTCCAGTGGCACCTGACGACCCTCTACTCGCTCCAGCCGGGCAATTCCGGCGCATTCCTCAAGCTGCTCGGCGCCCAGACCGCCACGCTGACGACCGAGACGGTGATCATTGCGTATCCCGGGCTTCACAAGAGCTACGGCGGGTCGCCGATTTCTCCGGGTGCGCTGCTGTGGGGGAACGAATTCAACGATCTGTTCGCGACCGGCGCACTCAACTCGCCGGGTAGTGCACAGGGCACGAAATACTCGGGCGGGATCGACGTCGATTTCAACTGGGTTTACGACGGCACGGTCATTCCCGGGTGGCAGGTCAATCCGGGGATCTACCTCCGGTACGGCCTCTTCGGCAATACGCCGAACGTGAACGCCCAGTTCATGCGCGGCGTGACGGCGATGAACCTGTATGTGAATTTCATACAGAACCCGGCGAACTGGCAGGTCGCCTTGAACTACACCCGCTTCATGGGCCCGACCAACCCGCTGGCCAACCCGCTACGTGATCGAGACTTCGTGGCAATCGTCGCATCCCGCAATTTCTGAGGTCAATATGAATCAAACGCCTGTTTCCGACGCAGCCCGGCCCAGCAAGCTGCTAAGAATTCTTCATTCGCTGGAAAATACGCTGTTCGGTCACA
This sequence comes from Burkholderia sp. Ac-20392, assembly GCF_017104585.1. Taxonomy (NCBI): domain Bacteria; kingdom Pseudomonadati; phylum Pseudomonadota; class Betaproteobacteria; order Burkholderiales; family Burkholderiaceae; genus Burkholderia; species Burkholderia sp. Ac-20392. Next base: position 54,566 of record NZ_JAAGPB010000001.1, on the reverse strand, counting down.
GGCGTCTCGTGCTGGGGCTTCTGGTTCTCTTCACGGTCGTCATGGCCTGCTTCGCCGTCAAGCTTCGCATGGACGCCGGGTTCGAGAAGCAGCTTCCGCTCGGCCACGAATACACGCAGACGTTCAACGAGTATCGCGGCGACCTGCTCGGCGCCAACCGCTTGATCGTCGTCGTCAAGGCCCGCAAGGGCAGCATCTGGACGCCGGACGCGTTGAAGCGCCTGTATGAGGTCACCCAGGCGGTCACGTTTCTGCCGAACGTGTCTCGCAGCAGTGTGCAATCGCTCTGGACTCCGAATTCATTCGTCAACGAGATCACCGAGGACGGATTCCGGGCCGACCCGCTCATCCCCGGCACCGTGACGCCCGATCAGCTCGACAGCAATACGGTCGGCGCCATTTCGCGCTCGACGGCCCAGGGCGGCTTCGTCGGCAGCCTCGTGTCGCGCGACCAGAGCAGTGCAATGGTCACGGCCGACCTCAACGAGCTCGACGCCAAAGGTGAGCGGGTCGACTATGTGGCATTCGATCAGGCGCTCGAAGCGCAGTTGCGATCGAAGTTCGAGGATTCGAACTACGAGATCCAGATCATCGGTTTCGCGAAACAGATTGGCGATATCGCAAACGGCGCATCGTCGGTCCTGAAGTTCTGCGCGATCGCCCTGCTCCTGACCGCGCTGGCCGTCTACTGGTACTGCCGCTCCATTCGCCTGACGATCCTGCCGCTGACCTGTTCGCTCGTCTCGCTCGTCTGGCAGTTCGGCACGCTGCATCTCCTCGGCTACGGGCTCGACCCGTTGGGCGTGCTGGTTCCGTTCCTGGTATTCGCGATCGGCGTGTCGCACGGCGTCCAGCAGATCAATTTCATCGTTCGCGAGATCTCCCACGGGAAATCCGTGGAGCAAGCCGCGCGATCCAGCTTCAGCGGGCTGCTGATTCCCGGCACGCTCGCCCTGGTGACCGCTTTCGTCTCCTTCGTCACGCTGATCCTGATCCCGATCCCGATGGTTCGCGAGCTCGCGATCACCGCTTCGCTCGGCGTGGCGTACAAGATCGTCACGAACCTGGTGATGCTCCCGCTGGCAGCGTCGATGCTCAAGGTCGACGGCAATTATGCAAAGAATGCAGAGCTGCATGCCGCGCGTCGTGGCCGCGTGCTCCGGGTTCTCGCAAAAGTCGCCGTTCCTCGCAATGCCGCGATCATCCTGCTGGCGGCCGTCGTGGTGTTCTGCGTGGCGGCCTGGGAAAGCCGCGATCGCGTCGTCGGCACGCTGCAGGCAGGCGCGCCCGAGCTTCGCGCCGACGCCCGCTTCAACAAGGATTCGGTTTCGATTGCATCGAGCTACGACGTCGGCCTGGACTGGATTTCCGTCGTCTTCGAAGCGCCTCCCCAGTCTTGCAACAACGTGGAAGTCGGCGCTTATCAGGATCGCTTCGTCTGGTCGATGCGTGCCGTCCCCGGCGTCTTGTCGGTCGTTTCGTTCTCGTCGTTGCTGCGGCAATACAACGAGGGGTACAACGAAGGCAATCCCAAGATGTCGGCGATCCCCATCGACCCCGACAACTATTCGTCGCTGGCCGGCGAGGTGGCCCGCACGCCCGGCGTGATGCGCAAGGACTGCAGCATGACCGCGGTGAACATCTATCTGGCCGACCACAAGGCGACCACGATCACCCAGGTGATCAACGCCGCGAAGCATTTCCGCGATACGAACAAGCTGCCGGGCGTGAAGATCCGGCTCGCCTCCGGAAACGCCGGCGTGCTGGCCGCGGTCAACGACGAAATCGAGCGCAGCGAATTGCCGATGATGCTGTACGTCTATACGACCATCGTCCTGCTCGTCCTCGTCACGTACCGTGACCTGCGCGCGGTCCTCGCATGCTGTCTGCCGCTGACGATCGGCACCTTCATCGGCTACTGGTTCATGAAGGAGCTGCAGATCGGCCTGACCGTCGCCACGCTGCCCGTGATGGTGCTGGCGGTGGGTATCGGCGTCGACTATGCGTTCTATATCTACAACCGCCTGCAGCTGCATCTCGCGAACGGCGTCGGCATCGTCAAGGCGCTCGAACAATCGATCCTCGAGATCGGGACGGCCACCATCTTTACGGCCATCACGCTCGCGATCGGCGTCGCCACCTGGTCGTTCTCCGAGCTCAAGTTCCAGGCGGACATGGGCAAGCTCCTGGCGTTCATGTTCATCGTCAACATGGTCATGGCCATGACGGTTCTGCCCGCCTTCGCCGTCTGGCTCGAGCGCATCTTCCCGCGCCGCCGGCCCGCACGCGCTCCCGGCCTGCTCGCCCATTGAAGAAGAAGAGGATTCCATGACCATGAATCGCAAGGTTCTCTCCCTGTCGGCCAGTATCGTCGTCATTGGCGCGCTGCTGGGCGGCATGCAAAGCGCGGTATCCGCAGCGGAACTCAAGCCCGTTCCGGCCGTCCAGTCCAGCATCGCAACGCAGTCCGCGGTGCTGGATGCAACGTGGGCAGGCCCGCGGGTAGTGAGTGTCGGTGCGAACGGCATCATCCTGCTGTCCGACAACCGCGGCGCGACGTACCGTCAGGCCAAGGCCGTGCCCGTGAGCTCGACGCTGACGTCCGTCAGTTTCATCGACGCCCGGACAGGGTGGGCCGTCGGCCACTGGGGCGCGATCCTGAAGACGACCGACGGCGGCGAGACGTGGGAGATTCAACGTCTCGCGACGACCGAGGATCGCCCGCTGTTCGGCGTTCACTTCATCGATGCCGACCACGGCGTGGCCGTCGGGCTCTGGTCGCTGATCCTCGTCACCGATGACGGCGGCAAGACCTGGACAAAGAAAGAAGCCGTTCTCCCGAACGGCAAGAAGTCGGACCTGAATCTGTTCGGTCTTTTTTCGAACAGCAACGGCGAGATCTTTGCGACGGCCGAGAAGGGACAACTCTTTATCTCCAGGGATAAGGGCAACACCTGGGAGAGCGTGGAGACCGGTTACAAGGGGTCGTTCTGGTGCGGCGTGGCGCTGCCCAACGGCGTGCTGCTGGTCGGCGGGCTGCGCGGCACGTTGATGCGAAGCGAGGACAACGGCCATACCTGGTCACGCGCGACGCTCGACACCAAGAATTCCATTACCGCGCTTGCGGCCCGAGGCTCCACGGTATTGGCAGTGGGTGTCGACGGGCTGCAGGCGCAAAGCGCCGATGATGGAAAGACGTTCCAGCGCCTGCACACCCAGACCGGGACGACGTACACCGCGGCGCTCCCGTCGCCTGGCGACAAGTGGCTGATCTTTTCTCGCGACGGGGTCGTCGCGCAGTAACTGTCGGATGTCTGATTCTCGCAGCGGGCCGTGTTCTTGAAATACGGCTCGCTGTGTCGAAGCCTGCCGCCCCGGGATGGATGGTGCGGCCAAACAGCGATCGAGTTCTCCTACCCTCGAGGCCAAGGGTAACGCGATGAAGCCGCGGCGTACGGCCGCGCCGCCCGCCCGCATCCCACATGAGGCCCCAGGCCAGGAGATGAGGTCAGTGATCTGCACAACCGCCGCAACGGCTCCGAGCGGACGATCTCCTGGTGGCACACCACTCTCTGCGGCACGCACGTAACCGCCGCATGCACACTCGACGAACAGCGGATTCGGACCACGAGCGAGCGACGCCCGCCCCCGTCAGCCGGATTTCTGCAGGCGATAGCCGACGCCGTGCACACTTTCCAGGATGTCCGACACCCCTTCCGCCATCAGCTTTTTCCGTAGCCGGGTCATGTGGCTGTCGACGGTGCGTGTGGATGCGCTTACGTCGGCCATGCACGCATCGAGCAATTCGATACGCGTAAATGCCCGATTCGGCAGCCTGGCCATATGAGCCAGCAGGCGGAATTCGACGAGGGTCACGGCAACCGGCGTTTCACCGGAGGACGTCCGTACGCACACCCTGTAGCTTTCCGTATCGACTTCGAGCGCGCCAACCCGGAGACGACGCTCAGGCGCGAGCGCACCGGAGCGGCGAAGCATCGTGAGCAATCGCGCGACGACCACGTCCGGGTTGAACGGCCTGACGATGTAGTCGTCGGCGCCGGCGTGCAGGGCGCGCAACCGCTCCCCGTCCAGATCACACGCCGACATGACGACGATGGGGGTATCGCTTTGTCGTCGAAGCTTGACCAGCGTTTCCAGGGTATCCGCACGCAGTTCACGGACGTCGAGAATGATCAGATCCGGCTTCAGGTTCAGTTGCGTGGCAAGCATGGCCTGCGAAGCGTTGGTCTGAAAGGTTCGAAACCCGTTGCGAGTCAGGCAGGTATCGAGTGTTGACGACATTTCCGGTGCGTCATCCGCGATGAGTATGAGCGAGTGCATGTTTGAATTTCCGAGTCGTCGCCTTTCGTGCGCGTGAACACCTTCCGGACGGCGTTCGACGCCGGATGGGGTCCAGCTTCACTGACACGAACCGGCACGACTCGACGAGTTGAAAGCGGCGTTCGGCATGACGCATGCCGAAGCCATCGGGATAGAGGCTGGGGAAGAATATTTCCTGCACCCGGACGAGGCCGGACGCCGAGCAAGGTCGATCGGCTGATGGGTTCGTTGGTTCGTAGGTTGCGGCGACGCATCGCCGCGAAGCAAGCACCGGTCTTGCTCCGGCGGTTGGCACACAGAGGTCGCCACCCGGCATCCGGGCTTCGGGTGGCGACATCACGTTCCTCGTGCTCGCCTTGCTCTTCCAGGAACAAGGATGCTTTTATGATCGGCGGTTGGTTGCGTCACCCGACCTCGCCGCTCAAGCGCTCGACGCCAGAAAGCTCGCGATGCCCCAGCAGCGTCCAGCCTTGCCTCAACCGGCCAGACGTCACTGCATGCGCCATGCTCGCAACGTCCGAGTCCGGTTGAGGCCTTCGTGCCGGCGCAGGTCGGCACGAGAGCGGGCCGGTCAAACCACCATTCCGGTTTTCACGCCGACATCGCAGCCGGGAATCGCGAGATGCTCCGAATCAGATCCGAGGCTTTCTCCCCGATCATGATCGTCGGCGCATTCGTGTTTGCGCCCACCAGCGTCGGCATGATGGAGGCGTCAACCACACGCAGGCCTTCCGTTCCCCGTACGCGCAACTCGGCGTCGACGACGGCGAGCGCGTCGTTCCCCATCCGACACGTTCCTACCGGGTGGTACACGGTGTCGGTCCGCTCGCGCAGCAACGCACGAATGTCGTCATCCGATCGCGACCGGGACGCGAACAGGTCCTCCGTCACGAACTCGGACATGGCCGGCGCCGCCATCAACCGCCGGGTCAGCTTGTAGCCCTCGACCAGGACCTCGAGATCATCCGCATGCTCGAGAAACGCCGGGTCGATCAACGGCGCGTCCAGCGGATCGGCGCTTCGCAGCTTGACCGATCCACGGCTTTTCGGCCTCAGCAAGCACACGTGACAGGAAATGCCATGCCCGAGCTGCACCTTCCTGCCGTGATCGCTGACGGGCCCCACGACAAAGTGCATCTGAACGTCCGGTCGCTCCAGATCGGGACGCGTCTTCAGGAAGGCGCCGCCTTCAGCGAAGTTGGTTGTCATCGTGCCGTCCCGCGACGCCCGGTATTGCCTGATGTCGCGCAACGTCTTGATCCCGCCGCGTACCGATACCCCCAGCGCGTCCAGGCTGTTCGTCTTGTAGCTGACAACGAAGTCCGGGTGATCCTGCAGGTTTTCTCCCACGCCCGGGAGATCGGCGACGACCTTGATCCCGTGACGCTCGAGTTCGTCCTTCGGCCCGACGCCGGACAACATCAGCAACTGGGGCGACTGAAACGCGCCGGCGGAAAGGATCACCTCCTTCTTCGCCCAGATCGTCTCGACATTCCCGCCGCGCGTGACCTCGACGCCAACGGCCCGTTTGCCGTCGAACACGATGCGCCTGACCTGCGCGCCCGTCTCCACCGTCAGGTTGCCGCGCGTCTTCATGTGCGGGAAAAGATAGGCCCGCGCCGCACTCCAGCGCTCGCCATTCTTCTGGGTCACCTGGTAGATGCCGACGCCTTCCTGCTCCGCACCGTTGAAATCGTCCGTGATGGGCAAGCCGCACTGACGTGCGGCGTCCAGCCAACGGCCCTGAAACGGATTACCGGTCCTCAGGTCGCTGACCCACAGCGGGCCGCCGCGCCCGTGCCATTCATTGCCGAGGCGCTCGTTGTGCTCGCTTCGCTTGAAATAGGGAAAGACGTCGTTCCAGGCCCAGCCTTCGTTGCCGAGCGCGGCCCAATCGTCGTAGTCGGCATGATGGCCACGCGTGTACACCATCGCATTGATCGCCGACGAGCCGCCCAACGCCTTGCCACGCGGCTGGTAGCCGCGTCGCCCCTGCAGCCCCTTTTGAGGCACCGTCTCGAACGCCCAGTTGTTCAGCCGGGACGGGACCATCAGCACCAGGGCGGCCGGCACGTTGATGGGCCATCCATCGCCGGTGCCGCCGGCTTCGAAGAGGCACAGCGTCACATGGGGATCTTCGGTCAAACGCGAAGCCAGCACGCTGCCTGCCGAGCCGCCGCCTACAACAAGATAATCGAATGAGTTCTTCACGGTCTGTGTCCTGGATAGATGCCTGAGCGCTTCACAAGCAACTACCTGATGCATCGATTCCGCCACTCGCGTCGCGGCCTCACCGAGCCGTTGCGCAATCGGCTTCATTCCGTCATGCATCAGCACTGCGTGGCCGCACCGGCAACGTTGGAGGTCATCCATCGAACCGCATGCGGCCACGAAATGGCGAAAAGCGAAATCAAGTCGCTACCGCCAACGTATCAATGGTGCTGCGCGCTGCCGAGTACCTTCCGAAAGCTCGCGATGCCCTTGTCGATCCACGCCTGGGCGCCCGGGGAGATCGCCCCCATGTCGAAGAACCCGTGAATCATGCCGTCGCACCGGATCGTGTCGACCTTGACGCCGCTTGCGTGAAGCAAGCGGCCATAGGCTTCGCCCTCGTCGCGCAGCGGATCGAATTCGGCGGTCAGGATGACGGCAGGCGGCAACCCGGCAAGGTCCTTCGCACGGATCGGCGCCAGTCGCGGATCCTCCCTGTCGGTACCGTCGAGCACGTAATGTCGCTCGAACCAGGCGATCGTCTCGAGGTCGAGAAAGTAGCCTTCGCCGTTTTCCTTGAAGGAAGGAAAGCCGGCGCGATCCTGCGCGACCGCGGGGTAGATCAGGAACTGCGCGGACAGCGAAATGCCGTCGGCGTGCAGTTGCTGGGTCACGACCGCCGCAAGATTGCCGCCGGCGCTGTCACCGGCCACCGCCACGACGTCGCTTCCGCCCAGCTCACCCGCGTTCGCGATCACCCATCGGGTCGCGGCAATCGCGTCGTCCGCCGCGGCCGGATACGGATGCTCGGGCGCCAGCCGGTAATCCACCGAGACGACGACCGCGTTCGCGCCACGCGCCAGCTCCCGGCAAATTTTGTCGTGCGTGTCCAGATCGCCAATGACGAACCCGCCGCCGTGGAGATAGACGACCGTCGGCAGATGACGATCCTGGGTCGGACGATAGAGCCGCGCCCGCAACGATCCGGCCGCGCCAGGAACGGTCAGGTCTTCCACGCCGTGAATGTCGATCACGGCCTCTGGCGCGCGAACGGCGCGTGCCAGGTGCTGCATCAATCCGCGTGCCTCTTCCGGGGCTGACTGCGGCAGCGGTTTCGCGCCGGACCCGGCAAAGGATTCGAGAAAACCAGCGAGGTGCAAATCGAGTGCCATAACTATCACCTTTAATCGAACGTTGCTCGGAGATCAGCGGTACACGAGGACTTCGGCATCCGGGCTCAATTCCGGGATGGTCTGGCGCTCCTCCTCGTACTCGAAGTGGTGCTGCCACGGCATGCGATCGCCACGCGAGTGCATCTGGTGTTGCGACCGCATCACGTACCCGGCGTTGAAGTTGTTCGGGTCCGTCCACGGCAGCCGCTGCATGTCGGCGTCCTCGGCGCGCAGGCGCGGTTCCACCGTCTTCGCCCCTACCTTGTCCATATGTGCCAGGACGCGGCAGGTGAATTCGCAGACGAGATCGGCGCGCAGCGTCCAGCTCGACCGGTAGTAGCCGTAGATGAACGCCATGTTCGGGATACCCTCGATCATCATTCCGCGATACGAGACCCGCTTGGTCATGTCGACCGGATCACCGTCGACGTGAAAGGCGATCTGGCCGAAAGCGCTCATGTCGAAGCCGGTCGCCGTCACGACGATGTCCGCCTGCAGGTGCTCGCCCGACGCCAACGTGATGCCGTTTTCGTCGAACGATTCGATGGTGTCCGTCACGACGGAGGCTTTCCCGTCCCGGATCGCCGTGAAGAGGTCGCCCTCGGGCACCGCCGCCACGCGCTGCTGCCACGGGCGATAGCTGGGGTTGAAGTGCTTGTCGACGTCGAACCCTTCCGGCAGCTGTTGCCGGGTCTCGTTGATCAGCCAGTCGCGAACGGCGTCCGGGTTCGCCGCGGACAGGTTGATCAGGTCGAATGTCTGCTTCAGATGCGCACGCCGCAGAATCTCGGACCGCCACTCTTCGGGCAGGCTCAGTTCGCGAAGCGTCGCGTCCAGTTGGTGAGTCCAGGGAACCGCCGTGAAGAACGTCGGCGACCGTTGCAGCATCGTCACATGCGCCGCAGTGCCGGCCATCGCCGGAATCAGCGTCGCAGCGGTCGCGCCCGAGCCGATCACGACCACCCGCTTGCCGGCATAGTCGAGGTCTTTCGGCCAGTGCTGCGGATGAATGACCGTTCCCTTGTAGCGATCGAACCCGCTCCACTTCGGCGTAAAGCCCTGGCGATGGTCGTAGTACCCGGCCCCCAGCCACAGGAAGTCGGTGGTGAGCGAGAAGTGTTCGCCCGTATCGTTGCGCGACACCTCGACCGTCCAGCGCTTCTGCTCGCTCGACCAGCTCACCGTTTGGACACGATGCCCGTAGCGGATCTTCGAGCCGAGGTCATATTCCTTGACGACATCGCCCAGATAGCTTTGGATCTCCTCCGCCGTGGCGATCGAGCGGCCCTGCCACGGGCGGAAGCCGAACGCATACGTGTACAGGTCGCTGTCGGAGCGCGCGCCGGGGTAGCGATGGGTCCACCACGTACCGCCCAATCCATCCATCGCTTCCAGGATCGCGAACGAGCGGTCCGGCAGGTTCATGCGGAGATGGCAGGCGGCATCGATCCCCGAGATCCCCGCCCCGATGATTAGTACCTCTACGTGCTCAGGCGAACACGAATCTGCTTGATTCTTAGTCATGAGATCCCTCCGATGACCAGTTATTGAAAATATCCGTAACGCCGCACGACTAGATCATCCGACTTGGTCATGTGACTACGAAGGAAAAAGACGCCTGCACGTGTATGCCAGCGACAACGCTTCAAACCAGCACGAGACAACCCCCTACGCACCCAACCGGTCACTCCGAACATGATCAATTGACCAAGTTCCACGGTTCCCAGTCTATGCAGTCGAGGGATAATTTGAATCAGGAGTTTCCATTACACGATCGGTCGCGAAGGTTGCATGCGTCGGCCCGCGCGACGATCGAAGCGTCACGCGTCGAAACCGTCCTGTTCGGCAAGCCGTCGAACAAAGGAAGCAGCGCGATCCAGCAGGTATCTCGCCGCCGGGATAGCACGGGCTGCGGTGACGATGCCGTGATGGTGCCCAGGCAGATGGTGATGCTCGACCTTGCTCCCGGCGCGGGCCGCGCATGACGCGTAGGCGATGCCTTCGTCACATAGCGGGTCCAGCCCCACCGTGGCAATGAACATCGGCGGTTGCCGCCGCCCTTCCGCATGCAGCAGCGGGGACAGGCGTGGAAGATCAAACGGCGTGCCGGCCGGCACGTAGTGCTCCCGGAACCAGAGCATCGACTCGGCGACGAGCGGAAATCCGCCCTGAATGCGCTGATATGACGGGCGTGACGCCGTCAGGTCGGTCACGGGATAAAACAGGACCTGCCCGATGATTGCGGGCCCCACCGCCGAGGCCGCATTGGCGATGAGGGTCGCCATATTGCCGCCGGCGCTGTCGCCCGCCAGGATCACCCGGGATGCATTGATGGCGAGCGCGGAAGCGTTGGCCATCAGGTAGTCCAATGCCTGCTCGCAATCTTCGAGCGGGACCGGCCACCGGTGCTCCGGCGATAGCCGGTATTCCACCGAAGCAACGGCACACCCGCCATGCCGTGCGAGATGACGGCAGATGCCGTCATGCGTGTCCACGCTGCCGATCACCCACCCGCCGCCGTGAATGAAGACGACAAGCGGGTTGCCGTCGGCGCCCGCCCCGGCGGGCGGGCGATAGAGCCGTACCCGGATGCTGCCGTTCGCGACGGGAACGTCGATGTCTTCGTGGACAACGGCCTCGTCACCCGTGAGGCCGTTCAATTCGCAGGCACGCACGAAGTTCACGCGCGACTGGTCGACGGAAAAGCTGCCGTAGTGTCGTCCGCCCAGTTCGCGGAACGCCCGGACGGCGTCACGGGCATCGTCGGCCACCTCCGTCAGCGGCAACCAGTGCACTGATGTCATGTGCCTCTCCGCTCAGATCGCCGCGAACACGCTTTGATCCCATTGCGTCGCCGCGCGGTACTCGTCCACCGTGCCCGGCCAGTTGTTGATCACCTTGCCTTGCGCGTTCTTGTACCAGCTCGAGCAACCCGCCGAAAACGCCGAGCCGGCCATCGCCGATTGCAGCTTGTCGTTGTATGCGTCAAACACGGCCCGGTCGACGCTGACCGCCTTCACACCGGCCGAGGCCATGCCGCCGATCGCGTCGATGATGTAGTTCTGCTGGATCTCGAGCATCGACACGATGGAGTTGTGGTTCAGGTTGGTATTCGGCCCGTACAACATGAACATGTTCGGAAAGCCCGGCACGGTCATGCCCAGATAGGCTTCCGGGCCGTCTGCCCACGCCTGGGCCAACGTGCGGTCCGTCCCGCGAACCTGCAGGCTGCCCTGGAATGCCTGGCTCTCGAATCCGGTTCCGAACACGACCACGTCGAACGGGAGCAGACGGCCGTCCCGGGTCACGATGCCCTCATCGACGAACGACTCCACCCCCGCCGTCTCCAGCGCGACGTTGTCGCGCATGAGCGCCGGATAGTAGTCGTCCGATCGCAGAATCCGTTTGCACGCGTATTCATAGTCCGGTGTCAGCTGCTCGCGCAGTGCCGGGTCGGGCACCTGGCGATGAAGGTGTGCCAACGCGAGACTCTTGCCTTCCAGCTGTGCGGTGGAACCCATCCGTGTCCGCTCGAACCCGGACTCGCGGAACGCGTGCAGCGATTTCCTGCTTTCTTCGAACAGATGGGGCTCGCGCTCGTAGGTATCGAGCTGATCCGTCGAGAAGACGATCTGGTTGCGCGGCATGATCCAGTTCGCGCTGCGCTGGAATACCGTCAGGTGATCGACCTTCGGCGCGATGAGCGGCACATACTGCACGGCGCTGGCGGCGTTGCCGATGCTTGCCACCCGCTTGCCGCTCAAGTCCACGTCGTGCCGCCACTCGGCGGAGTGGAAATACTCGCCGTTGAAATCCGCCAGGCCGCGCACCGCCGGGATCAGCGGACGGTTCAGCTGCCCCCAGGCCGGCACGAAGAATCGGGAGGTCATCCGGGACCCGTCGTTCAGCTCGAACCGCCAGAGGCTTGCACCGGCATCCCATTCTGCACTGCGAATCTCGGTGTCGAATCGCAGGTGCTCTGCCAGGTCGAACCGCGTGGCAAGCGATTTCAAATAGTGCAGCAGCTCATTCCGGCCGGCATACATGGCGCTCACGCGCAAATGCGGATGGAAGCTGTAGCAGTACAGGTGCGATTCGGTATCGCATGCCGCGCCGGGATACGAATTGTCCAGCCAGACGCCACCGAGATCGGGACGCTTCTCCAGCACGACGAAGTCGTCGATGCCCGCGATCTTCATGCGAGCGGCCATGCCGAGGCCTCCGAAGCCTGCACCCAGGATAACGATCTCGTGGTGCTCAATCCTTTCTACATTGTTCACGGTGCACTCTCTACATTAACGTTACGGCGACTACGAATTTGCCTGCCTCGGGTCAATAGGCCTGCTCATACAGGCGCAATGCGTCCGACTCCGTGACAACGACCGGATTGTTCAACAGCAGGCGCTGCTGCTTCATCGCATCGGCTGCCAGGGTCGGCAGGCTCGCCTGCGTGACACCCACGTCGCGCAGGCGTCGCGGTGCGCCGGATCGGTTCATCAGGTCTTCCAGGAATGCGATGAACGCCGCCGTGCGCGCCTTGGCGTCGCCCTTTCCACCCGCGCCGACGACATCCGCCAGTTCCGAATAGTGCGAAGCGGCCGCTTCGGCGTTGAATCGCAGCACGGGGGCAAGCATCAATGCGTTGGACAAGCCGTGCGGGATATGGAAATGCCCCCCCAACGGATACGCGAGCGCATGGACCGCGGCCACCGGAGCATTGGCGAAGGCCTGCCCCGCCAGCGTGGCGCCCAGCAGCATGGCCTCTCGTGCGTGCCGATCGTGGCCGTTTTCGCAAGCCGGGATCAGGTTGCTCACCAGCAAGCGAAGCGCCTCGCGCGCGAGCGCGTCGGAAACGGGATTCTTCTTGTGCTTGCTGGTATAGGCCTCGATGGCGTGGACCATCGCGTCGATGCCCGTCGCAGCGGTATGGCTGCGCGGCAGACCGACCGTCAGCTCGGCGTCCAGGATCACTTTGTCGGCATACAGCTGACGGGAGACGATGCCCATCTTGGTTGTTTCGTTAACCGAAACGATGGAAATGTTGGTGACTTCCGACCCGGTGCCGGCCGTCGTAGGAATCTGCACCAATGGCAGGCGCGCGCCCCGCACGTTGCCGATTCCGTACATTTCCGCGAGCGATTGCTGCGAGACGGTGAGCACGGCGGCCAGTTTTGCAATGTCCATCGACGAGCCGCCGCCCAGGCCGATGACGATGTCCGCCTCTGCACTGCGCGCGAACTCGACGCAGCGCGAGACCACGCTCTCCGGCGGGTCGGCCACGACCTCGTCAAAAACCGCCACACGGAATCCCTCGGCCGCCAACGACGCTTTCGCCGGTTCCAGCACACCGGTGTTGTGCAGCCCCGCGTCGGTCACGATCAGGACATGACGGCGCTCCGTCCATGCCGCCATCACCTGACCCAGGCGGCGCACACAACCCCATTCCTGGAGAATGGACGGAACAGTTTCGAAGAGCATCGATTGCGGGGACATTTCCATTGACGTTTCCTTGATGCAGACTTTGGCAGTTAGACCTGGGTGCACATGTACTTGATTTCCAGGTATTCCTCGATTCCGTAACGGGAACCCTCGCGGCCCAGGCCCGATTGCTTGACCCCGCCGAACGGTGCGACCTCGTTGGAAATCACGCCGGTATTCAGGCCGACCATCCCGTACTCGAGTGCCTCGCCCACACGCCAGATGCGGCTGTTGTCACGCGTATAGAGATAGGCGGCGAGCCCGTATTCGGTGTCGTTGGCCATCGCGATCGCTTCCGCTTCATCCTCGAAGCGGAACACCGGGCCGACGGGCCCGAAAAGCTCCTCGCGTGCGAGCCGCATGGCCGGCGTCGCATCGGCAATCACGGTCGGCTCGAAAAACGTGCCCCCGAGCTGATGACCTTTTCCGCCGGTGACGATGCGTGCGCCCTTGCTTACCGCGTCGTCGATCAGCTGATTCAGGTGGTCGCAGGCGGACTTCTGGATCAGCGGCCCCTGCTGCACGCCCGGCTCGATGCCGTTCCCTACCTTGAGCGCCTGGACTCGCCGGGTGAGCGCCTCGACGAAGCGGTCATGAATGCCTGCCTGGACCAGAAAGCGATTGGCGCACACACAGGTCTGACCGCTATTCCGGTACTTCGACGCCATCGCCCCTTCAATCGCTGCGTCGAGATCCGCGTCGTCGAACACGATGAAAGGCGCGTTGCCGCCGAGCTCGAGAGAAAGCCGCTTGATCGTTCCGGACGATTGGCTCATGAGCACACGGCCGACTTCAGTCGAGCCGGTAAACGAAAGCTTGCGCACCACCGGGCTCGCCGTCAGAACCGCGCCGATCTCGCGCGACGGGCCACACACCACTTGAAGGACACCCGCCGGAATGCCCGCGCGCTCGGCCAGGACGGCAAGCGCAAGCGCCGTGAGCGGCGTCAGGTCGGCGGGGCGCACGATGATGGAACAGCCCGCGGCCAGCGCCGGCGCGACCTTGCGCGTGATCATCGCGGCCGGGAAATTCCACGGCGTGATCGCGGCACACACGCCGATCGGCTGACGGATGACGAGGATGCGCTTGTCGCCTTGCGGGTGAGGCATGACGTCGCCGTAGACACGCTTCGCTTCTTCGGCGAACCACTCCACGAAAGAAGCCGCATATGTGATTTCGCCGCGGGCCTCCGCCAGCGGCTTGCCCTGCTCCGACGTCATGATCAACGCGAGGTCGTCGGCATTCGCCAGGATCAGGTCGAACCACGCGCGCAACAGCTTTGCGCGCTCGTGGCTGGTCTGCTTCTGCCAGCCTTGCTGTGCAAGCGCCGACGATTCGATGGCCTGCTCCACCTCCGCGGCGCCGAGGCTGGCCACGCGGGCGAGGATGTCACCCGTGGCCGGGTTCGTGACGGGAAACGAGCGACCCTCCGTGCCTTCCTGCCATCCCGACGCCAGCCAGGCGCGCGTCTCCAGCAACGCGCCGTCTCGCAGCCGGGCGCGTAGCGCCGAGGGGTCAATCGCTTCGTTCTTCCTGCTGTGCATTTCATCCACGAGCACTGTCTCCAGAAATTCTTGTTTTTCAACCGGGGCGCTTTCAGCCGACAGGCGAAAACTGCTCAGGCGTCAATACGCGGACGCCTGCTCCATCCCCCGGGATTTCGCCTGACTTCAGGTGGCCGGCGTGCGCCCATTTCCGCGCCGCCGCGAAGCTTTCGCAAAATCTTGCCCACCGTGGGAACGTCCGCGCCCGAGCGATGACGTCCAATTGGGGATGAAACAGACATGTAGATCACTTGACATGGTCATTTGACCATAAACCATTTTTCGCGGCAACTCAGTAGTTGCACGGGCTGTCGGTGACGCGCGGGAGATGGTCATGCGAGGTGGTGACCGCCAGACAAGGGGATCGCTCGGGGCCTGCGCTGGCAACGCGAACCCGAAGGATGGGCTCGGCGGCGTACTGCCTGAAGGAGACGCTGCCTGTTTTGAAAGGCAGGTGGTCATCTGCCCGACTAGTGCCACGGTCCGATGAACCGGGTAAGTCAGCGCATGGAATGGATGCCCCGGTTGCCGTGTGAGCGCCGAACCAACGGTTCAAGAGATGGCAGCGTGTGGCATGGCACCCGCCGCGATCGGGTGCCAGAGTGTGCTGGCGAGACCTCGAGCGCCACGGCAAGCAGGGGTCGCGGCGATGAATACACCCGAGGCCGATGATGGTGCGCACGACGCGTTCGATCGGGTTTGCACGCGAAAGCGCGCTCTGTCACGCCCCTTGCGGATGGCAAAGTTGCGAAAGCATGACGCTGCGCGAACCCATCGGATCGGCGATCCCGGTCAACTGGCCCGCGCAAGCGGCCTGAACGCCCGCCGCTGGTGGTTTGCGCAGCAGCAAGCCGGCAGCGTGACTCGACGATCGCCACCACGACAGTGACAACCAACAGCGGTGGCGGACACCGCTGCTTACACCCGCCCAGCCAAATGAAACCGTGACGCCGGATGCCACAGCTGCACCGACGTCGCAATCTGCCCGCCGACCCACGTGCGCCGTCGCAGCAGCAGGCAGGGCTCGCCGATTTCCATCACGAGGTGCCGGCGCACCTGCGCATCGGGCTTCTGTGCGTAGATGCGGAATTCCGCACGCTGGATCGGCGCGAGCCGCACCATGTAGTGATTCGGCGTCTCGACCGTGAAATCCTGGTCGAGGTAGGCGGGAAACAGCGCCGGATTGACGTAGCGATCCTCGAACTGGATCGGCTCGCCTTCCTCGCAATGCACGATGCGCGAATGAAACACCGGCCCCGCACGAAGCCCGAGCGCTTCGATCGCTTCGGGATCGTCGCTGCTTTCGATCATCAGCACGCGGGCACTGTGTCGATGGCCGCGCTCGGCGATCTCGTCCGCGATGTTGCGGATCTCGAGCACCGTCGATTCGTAATGACGGCGCTCGACGAAGGTGCCTGCCCCCTGGATGCGGGTCAGCACACGCTCGGCAGTGAGCTCGCGCAGCGCACGCGACACCGTCATCCGCGCCACGCCGAACTCCTTGACCAGTTCGGCCTCGGTCGGAATCGCGCCACCGGGCTTCCAGTCCCCGTTCGCGATCCGCTCGACCACGTAGCGCTTGATCTGCTGATAGGCCGGCAGCGCACGCGCCGGCACGTCATCGCCCGGTACGCCCCCCGGCCGGGCAGCCGTGTATCGTTCCGCTTCGTTCATGCGCCCTCGATCAAATGAAGGTTGGATGACCTGCCGACCGTCTCAGCACCCATGCTTCACGCCAGCGACGGCGGTACGCCCGCGACGATGCCGGCCGCCGTCGCGATGTCGTCCGCGAGCGGCCGGTCGTCGTGATACGCCGGCACGCGTTCGCGCACGTAACGCCACAGCGCGTCGGTCGGCGCCGCCCGTGACGCGCCACTCTCCTGCAAATCGTACGCCTGCGCGGCGGCCAGCAACTCGATCGCGAGCACACGCGTGGTGTTTTCGATGATGTCGAGCGCCTTCAGCGCAGCCGGCGTCGCATGGCACAGGTGATCCTCCTGCAAGCCCGACGTGATGCCGCCGTCGAGGCTCGCGGGCGCGGCGAGCCGCTGGTTCTGCGCAACCAGCGCGACCGCGGTGTACTGCGCGATCATGAACCCGGAACACGTGCCGCCCGGCGCCGCGAGAAATGCCGGCAGCCCGCTCACGAGCGGATTGACGAGACGGTCGAGCCGCCGCTCGGCAATCGCCGCGACCTGCGCCATCGCGGCCGCGAGGCTGTCCATCGCGAGCGCAATGCCCGCACCGACCGCATGCGCCTGCGAATGGACGGCCGGCGCGTCACGCGTGCCCGCGACGATCGGATTGTCGGTGACGGACGCGAGTTCGCGATCGACGACCTCCGCGGTGACCGCCAGCACGTCGCGCGCCGCGCCGTGCACGTGCGGAATCGTGCGCAGGCTGAGCGGGTCCTGCGTATGCCGCCCGTTCGCCGCGGCGAGCATTGCGCTGTCGGCAAGCATCGCGCGCAAGCGCGCACCGACATGCCCGATGCCGGACGAAATGCGCAGCGCCAGCGATGTCGGATCGAACGCAGCGAGTTGGCCGCCGAGATTCTCGAAGCTCGTCGCCGCGACCCAGTCGGCCCAGTCGAGCAGCCGCTCCGCACGCGCAAGCGCGAGCGCGGCGAGCCCCGTCACACATGGCGTGCCGTTGACC
The DNA here is from genome assembly GCF_017104585.1 of Burkholderia sp. Ac-20392. Lineage (NCBI taxonomy): Bacteria > Pseudomonadati > Pseudomonadota > Betaproteobacteria > Burkholderiales > Burkholderiaceae > Burkholderia > Burkholderia sp. Ac-20392. The sequence continues at coordinate 37,162 of NZ_JAAGPB010000001.1, read as the reverse complement.
AGGCTCAGTCCCTCCTTGGCACCGAGCGCCAGCGGCTCGCGGCCGATGCGGCGCAACGCTTCGTCGCCACGCACGCGTTCGCCGCGATGACGCGCGTAGCCATGCCCGATACAGACGAGCGCGACGTGCGCCATGTGGGTCAGGTAGCCCACCGAACCGTGCGCCGGCACTTCCGGCAGGCAATCCTGTTCGAGAAGCGCGACCAGTTGGTCGACGATGTCGGCACGCACGCCGGAATGCCCATGCGCGTAGTTGTTGATCGCGGCCGCGATGATCGCGCGGGTTTCCGCCGCACCGAGCGGCGCGCCGACGCCGACCGCGTGGCTCATCAGGATGTTGCGCGACAGCGTGCCCTGTTGCTCCGGCGACACGATCACGTCGCACAACGCGCCGACGCCCGTGTTGACGCCATACGCGCGAATGCCGCGCGCGACGATTGCGTCGACGAGTTCACGCGCCGCGACGACACGCCCGCGCGCCTCGTCGGTCAACGCGAGCGGCGCGCCGGCCGCCACCGCCGCAATCTGCCGCCAGTCGAGCGGCCGTGCCGAACGGAATACCGTCATGGCAGCCTCAATTCGCGGCACGGTCATGATGGCTCGACACGAACTGGCGAAAGCGTTCGGAGCATTGGCCGCCGAACAGTTCGGCAGGCGTCCCGTCCGCATCGACCTCGCCCTGATGCAGGAACATCACGCGATTCGACACATGCCGCGCGAAGCCCATTTCGTGCGTGACGACCAGCATCGTGCGCCCTTCCTCCGCGAGCGAGCGCATCACGCGCAGCACCTCGCCGACCAGCTCCGGATCGAGTGCCGACGTCGGTTCGTCGAACAGCATCACCTTCGGATGCATCGCGAGCGCTCGCGCGATCGCGACGCGCTGCTGCTGCCCGCCCGACAGGTGCGCCGGATAGTAGCCGCGCTTGTCCGCGAGGCCGACGCGCGCGAGCAGCGCCTCGGCCTCCTCGACCGCTTCCGCGCGACTGCGTTTCTGCACGCGCAGCGGGCCTTCGACGAGATTGTCGAGCACGGTCATGTGCGACCACAGGTTGAAGTTCTGGAACACCATCCCGAGCTGCGAGCGGATGCGGTCGACCTGGCGCCGGTCGCCCGGGTGCAGCTTGCCGTCGCGCGCACGCTTCATCTTCAGCTCCTCGCCGGCGAGCGCGACCGAGCCGTCGTCCGGCGTTTCGAGCAGGTTCAGGCAGCGCAGGAAGGTACTCTTGCCCGATCCGCTCGCACCGAGGATCGAGATGACGTCGCCTTCGTGCGCATCGAGCGAGATGCCCTTCAGTACGTGGTGATCGCCGAACGACTTGTGGATGTTCCTGACCGACAGGGCGACGGGAGCAGCAGTGTTCATCGAATTCTCCTGGAAGGAAGGACGCGGTCAGGATGCGACACGCCGTGCATTGCGTGCGGCGGCGGTCGCGCCGGACGGCTTCGGCGCACGCAGATGGCCCGACAGCCGCCATTCGAGCGCGCCGAGCAGGCGTACGACGATAAAGTTCAGGCCCAGGTAGATGAGGGCCGCACACACGAACACCTCGGTCGTCCGGTAGGTTTGCTGGATGATCTGCTGCGCGACGCCCGTCACCTCCCACACGGTCACGAGGCTGGCGAGCGCGGTCGACTTGACCAGCAGCACGGCTTCAGTCGAATACGCGGGCAGGCACTGGCGCAGCGCGATCGGGCCGATCACGCGGCGCAGCAGTGCGAAGCCCGACAGGCCGATCGAATAGCCCGCCTCGATCTGCCCGACCGGCACGGCCATCAGCCCGCCGCGCAGGATCTCGGCCGTGTAGCCGGCGGTGCAAAGCGCGAGCGACAGCACGGCGCACACGTACGGCTCGCGCAGCAGCGGCCACATGAAGCTTTCCCGGATCACGCCGAACTGGCCGAGCCCGTAGTACACGAGAAACATCTGGATCAGCAGTGGCGAGCCGCGAAACACGAGGATGTACGCACGCGCAAAGCGGTTCGGCAGCCAGCGCGGCGATACGCGCATCGTGACGATCACGAGCGACAGCAGGCCGCCGAGCACGAGCGATGCGAAGAACAGGCCGAGCGTGGTCGGTACCGCCGCGAGCAGCTGGCGCAGCGTGTCGAACAGGAAGTCGAAATCGAGTGACATGTGCGCGCTCCGTCAGTTGCGTGCGAAGTTGCGGCGGAACGACCGGCCGACGATTGCTTCAGCCCGGTTGAACACGCGGTTCGACAACCCGGTCATGACCAGGTAGAGCACGCCGCCCGCGACGAAGAACACGAAATACTGATGGGTCGAATTCGCGGCGATCTGGCTCGTGCGCAGCAGCTCCGCGAGCCCTGTGACCGAGATCAGCGCCGAATCCTTCAGGCTCAGCTGCCACACGTTGCCGATGCCGGGCAACGCGAAGCGCAGGACCTGCGGAATCAGGATGCGGCGCAGGACCATGCTGCGCGGCATGCCGATCGAGCGCGCCGCTTCGAGTTCGCCCTTCGACACCGCGAGCACGGCCGCGCGATACACCTCGGCCTGGTACGCACCGGAAATCATCCCCACTGCGAGCGCACCGATCACGAACGGCGGCACGCCGATGAAGCCGTCAGCGCCGAACCACTGGCCGACGGCCGTGACGAGCGTCGAGCCGCCGAAATAGAACAGGTAGATGACGAGCAGCTCGGGCACGCCGCGAAACACCGTCGTATACAGGTCGCCGAGCAGGCGGGCGCTGCGGTAGCGCGACAGCTTCGCGGCCGCGATGCCCGCACCGATCACGGCGCCGACCGCAAGCGCGGCCAGCGTCAGCGCAACCGTCATCAGCGCGGCGAGCAGCAGCACGCCGCCCCAGCCTTCGGTTCCGAAGCCCAGCATTTCAAGGATCGCCATGCGTGCCTCCCGGCAAGCGTTGATAGGATCGGCAGGATGCGCGCCGCCGCGCGCGGCTCAGGCCGCTTGCGCGGCGGCGGCCGGACGTGCGCTTACGGGGTGACGTCGGTCTTGAACCACTTGTCGGCGAGCTTCTTCACGGTACCGTCCGCGAGCGCGGCGCCGATCGCCGTATCGAACTTCGTCTTCAGGTCGGCATCCTGCTTGCGGAATGCCAGCCCTTCGCCCGGGCCCCAGATCGGCCCGCCGAGCTTCGGGCCCGCGAGCACGATTGATGCGTTGTCTTTCTTCGCATTGTTCGCCGCGTAGTAAGTGACATCGTCGAACGATGCGTCGATGCGGCCGGCGACGAGGTCGAGATCGCGCTCGGGCGACGTCTTGTACACGCGAATCGACGCGATGTCCTTGAAGCTGTCGTTGATGAACTTCGTGTAGACGGTGCCCGACTGGATGCCGATCGTCTTGCCCTTCAGCTGCTTGCGCAGCCCGTCGACGGTTGGCTTGTCGGCATTCGCGTCACCCGACAGCTTGACGATCGGTGCGCCCGGCGCCGCCTTCGGCAGGATCTTCGTGTCGGTGACGGCAAACGTCGCGGGCGTGGCCGCATAAGGCCGCGAGAACAGCAGGATCTTCTCGCGCTCCGGCGTGATCGAGATCGCATCCATCAGGACATCGAACTTGCCGGCCTGCAGCCCCGGAATCATCCCGTCCCAGTCCTGCGCGACCATGTTGCACTGCACCTTGATGCGCTCGCACACGTTGGCGAGCAGTTCGGGCTCGAAGCCGCCGAGCTTGCCGCCCGGCAGCGTGAGGTTCCACGGCGCGTAGCCGCCTTCGAGCGCCACCGTCACGGTCTTCCACTCCTTCGCCTGCACCGGTGCGGAAAGCGTGGCCGCTACCGCCGCCATGATGCCGATCGTCCTGACTGCCCACTTGATGCGCTTGCCGTTCACGAGATTCTCCTTGCGTTGAAGTTCGTCATCCCTTCGGTCATGCAAGCGGCCTCAGGAATTTGTCTATACAAGCATGCAAGAAGAAAAACCGAGCGACAAGCGTTGGTCAATAAAAACCGGGTAAACGCGGGAAATCCCCTAATTTCAGGGCTCTGACGTGCCTCGTGGTGGTGATTCATGGCACGAACATGGTGCATTCCGTACGATCTTTCGATCAGGATGACTAGACAAATTCATGATTCGACTGTTTCGCTAAACACACTAAAATCGTCGGTCGAATCCTGAAGTCATGCCTGCAGGCGCCTCGCTCGCAAAAGCGTCCCGGAGAAATCGGGCATTCGCGGCGGCGGCGTGCGTCGCCAGTCAGCTCCGCTTGCCCGCATCCCGGTCAAGCCTGCGCAACCCGTCGAGCCGCTCCGCGATCCTCGCCTCGACGCCGCGCGGCGCAGGCTCGTACCAATGCGGTTCCCGCATGCCGTCCGGCAGGTAACTTTCGCCTGCCGCGTAGCCGTCACGCTCGTCGTGCGGATTCCGGTACGCGTGCCCGAGCGCTTGCGTCAATTCGGCACGCACGTCGCGCAAATGCGCCGGCACGTCGCGAGGCCGATCCTGCCGCACGAAGGCCCGCGCCTGCATCAGCGCCATCCCGCCGGCATTGCTTTTTGCCGCGCACGCGAGATACAGCACGGCCTGCGCGAGCGCGAGATCGCCTTCCGGTGCGCCGAGCCGGTCGCTGGTCTTGGCCGCATCGTCGGCGATCCGCAATCCGGTCGGGTCGGCAAGCCCGATGTCGTCGTACGCGATCGCAACGATCCGGCGTGCGAGGTAGCGGCGGTCGGTGCCGCCGTCCAGCATCCGGCACAGCCAGTACAGCGCGGCGTCCGGGTTCGAGCCGCGCACCGACTTGTGCAGCGCCGAAATCTGATCGTAGAAATGCTCGCCGCCCTTGTCGAAGCGACGCGCGCCGGTTGTCGTCGCGCGCTCGACGAAGCTGCCGTCGATCGTCGTCACGCCCGCCGACGCTGATGCTGTCCGCACCTGTTCGAGCAGGTTCAGGAAGCGTCGCGCATCACCGTCCGCATGGTCGATCAGCTTGCCGAGCGCATCGTCGTCGAACGAAAGCGTGCCGAGTGCGGTCATGTGCGCACGCACAAACAGCGCGCGCAACGCGTCGTCGTCCAGCGGCTTCAGCACGTACACCCGTGCGCGTGAAAGCAATGCGCGATTGACTTCGAAACTCGGGTTTTCGGTCGTCGCGCCGATGAAGACGACGGCGCCGGACGTGACGGACGGCAGCAGCGCGGCCTGCTGCGTTTCGTTGAAGCGGTGGATTTCGTCGACGAACACGATCGTGCGGCGCCCCGCTTCGTCGAACACCTGCTGCGCACGAGCCGTGACGGCGCGAATGTCCTTGACGCCGCCGAGCACCGCGGACAACGCGGCGAACGCGCAGTCGAACGCCTGCGCGGTCAGCCGCGCCAACGTCGTCTTGCCGACGCCGGGCGGCCCCCAGAAAATCATCGAATGCGGCTTGCCCGATTCGAACGCCCGGCGCAGCGGCATGCCCGCGCCGAGCAGATGCGCCTGCCCGATCACGTCGTCAAGCGACGTCGGGCGCAGCGCATCCGCCAGCGGACGGTGCGGTTCAGCGGAAAACAGGTCGGACATGGGCATTGGTGGGCACGCGCATCCGGCGGCACGGGTTGCTACCGGACGCGCGGATTATGACAGCGATGCGGCGATGGCGTCGGGAAGCGACACGCCGTGGCCGGGCGGTACGCCCCGACATGCGGGCAAGTCAAAGCCGGTAACGGGTCGCGGGTGACCGCCCGACGCAGCGCCACACGTTGCATCGCGTCGCAAGCACACCGTGTTCAACTAGAAACGCTTGTTGATCCCGACAATCGCGCCGACAGTCGTGCCCGGTACGCCGTACAGCGCATTATCAATCGACAGGCCGAGGCGCTCATGACCGTGATTGTTCGCCGCCCCGATCTCGGCATACAGCGACGTCGATTTCGACAGGAAGTATCGCGCGGTCAGCGCCCCGACGAGGCCATGGTTGGCCGAATCATGCGGATCCCGGACATACCACAAGCCAGAGTTGATATTCAGCTGCGGGAGCACGTAGCAGTCGAACCCCACGTTCCATATGTTGTTGCCGCCCCCGCTCGCGACACCGTTGGCGACGGTCGTCGGGACCTTGTAGCTGGTGAACGAGCCCTTCGCCGTGAACGCGCCGAAGTTGTAGAGCACGCCGATCATGCGCCCGGAGAACGGCTGCTGGAACGTCGTCAATCCGGCGTTGCTCTTTCCTTCGCTGGAGTCATACATCGCCGCATTGACGACCAGCCCGCTGTACTGGTATCGAACGGCGACCGAATACTGCTGCCCCGCGCGGAAATCGCCGGGCATCCCGCCGGGCGCGTACATCATGCTCGTGGAGAAGCCGGCGAACTGCGGGCTCGTATAGGTGACGGCGTTCGGATTGAACGTGCCGGAGAACGTCTGGTCGGCGTACACCGAAAACGCGGTGCCGAACTGTCCCGCATTGCGCGGGTCCGATTCGTAAATCGCGAGAACGAAAGGCGAATACTGTACGCCGGCCTTCAACTGGCCGAATGCGCCGTCGAGCGCGAGCCATGCCTGGCGACCGAAGAAATTGCCGTTGCTGTTGTCGAAACCGCCATTGACGAGGCTGACGCCGCTCTCCAGCTTGAACGTCATCTTCATCCCGCCGCCCAGGTCCTCCTTCCCCTGCAAACCGAACGCGGACGGCTCGAGCCCCGCGTTGATCAGACTGAACTGCTTGCCCGCGTTGCCCTGGGCCGTCGAACCCATCGTCTTGTTCGTGAACAGAAGACCGACATCCAGCGTTCCGTAGAGGGTGACGCTGCTCTGTGCGCATGCACAGGCAGGCAGCATTGCAATGCCGAACGCGAACAGCTTTTGCGTCGACGAAAGGTGACGATCTCCGAACCATGTAATCATTTTGATATCCGAAATAAATCGGTTATGTAAGGTGAAGCCGAATCGATGTACATCCCGTCCTGCTTCCTGCCGCCTGCCATCGTCCTGCTGGTCAGGCACGGGCCACGCACCGGCAGCCCGATTTCCGTCGCACGGCCGCGGGCCGGCGTTTACGGGGCCGGCCGCGGTGGCCCGCCCGCGCTTTGCGCTCAGGTAGCGGCACATGGCCTGTCGCGGCAGTCATCCGCGACGTCGTCTCCGCGACTTCGACCAGTGCCGCCGCTGCGTCATGCCAGCAGCTTCTTCCCCATCGCCTGAAGCTCCTCGAGAATGTGCGGCGGCGTCGTTCGATAGGCGCCAGCAACCGCTTCCGACTTGGTCAGGCCGATGCTCCGCCTCAGGTCGACCATCGACTCCGCGAGCTTCACCATGGCCGCGGGGCCGACGATCACGGGCACGCCCGTCCCTCGCACCTCGGTGTAGCCGGCCAGCGCAAGCAGCGCTCCACCGGGATTGCAACCGCACAGCACGGTATCGGCACCGTCCCGCACGCATGCCTGCGCGGCTTCGTCGAACATCTCGATCCATCGATCCGGTTTGCCGTTCGCGGCATCGACGATGGCGGGCCAGCACGACGGATCGAGCGCCCGCACCGGCTGGTTCCGGATGGCCCGGTGCTCCCAGCCATGCAGCCGGATGTGCGCTTCGAACGGCTCGATGAAGGCGGGTGCGATCGTCACCCACGCAAACTTCTTGCCGACCAGCTGCGCCATTAGCATCGTCGACTCCGCGCCGCCCAGCACCGGCATCCTGACCGCCTGCCGGCATTCCTGCGAGTACGCATCGATGATGCAGACGCCGGCCAGCGCGGCATCGAAGCCCTCCTTCTCCGCATCGACGATCCTGTTCACCACCTGAACCTTCGTGACGGCGCGCGGGTAAAGCAGGTTATTCGCGAACGACCGCGGCGCGTCCTCCATATAGCGCAGCGTGATCTCGGTGTCCGGCCGCGCAATCTGCTGCGCGAACTTCAGCATCGCGCCATAGGTCTCGCGCACGCCGCCGAAGTCCGCGTCGTTCGAACGGTTTTCTGCCTGCCATACAATCCTGATTCCCATACGTGTCTCCTCCATGGATCAACCTGCCGGGCGATCGGCGATCGCCCGGGCCTACAGATCGAGCACCAGCCGTGCCGATTTCGAACGCGAGCAGCACGGCATCAATCGATCGTTGTCCGCCCGCTCCGCGGGCGTGAGGCACATGTCGCGATGGTCCGGCTCGCCGGCCAGTACGCGCGTCTCGCACGTACGGCATACGCCCTGCCCGCACGACGTCTCGATCTCGATCCCCACCCTCGCGAGCGCCTGGACGATCGATTCGTCCTCTTCGACCATCACCACCTGCCCTGAACTCGCCACCTCGACCTCGAAGCGTTCGCTGTCGGCCGCCGGACTTTCCCCGGCCGCAAAGAACTCGTAGTGCAACTGCGCTTCCGGCCAGCCGGCCGCGCGGGCGGCGCCCAGCACGGCGTCCATGAACCCGGTCGGTCCGCACACGTACAGGTGCGTTCCGCTCTCGGGCCGTGCGAGCCGGGCGGCGATATCGAATGTCGGGGTATCCGGCTGATCGTCGAAATGGAACTGCACGTGACGCGCATACGTTGCGCGGGAAATGCGATCGAGAAATGCGGTGCGTGCACGCGAACGCGCGCAGTAGTGCATCTCGAACGGCGCGCCGATCGCCGCCAGCCGCTCCGCCATGCAGAGAATCGGCGTCACGCCGATGCCGCCGGCCATCAACAGGCTGCGCGTCGCATCGTGCGCGAGCGGGAAATGGTTTTTCGGAACACTGATCGCGAGCTCGTCGCCGACCTGCACCCGATCGTGCATGCCCGCCGATCCGCCGCGCGAGTTCGGGTCGCGCAGTATCGAGATCTGATAGCGATGCCCTTCTTCGGGCGCGTTGCACAGCGAATACTGTCGCGTCGGCCCGCCCGGTACCGCCACGTCGATATGCGAGCCGGCCGAAAACGCCGGCATCGGCCGGCCGTCCGTCCTGACCAGCTCGAAACTGCAAATGCCGACGGCTTCCTCACGTTTCGCCGCCACGCGGACTGTCAGCCCGCCCACCCCACTCGTCATGCCTCCTCCTGGAACGGCGAGCGCGAGCGCGCGCCCGTCCGGCGCGGCCAGTGACCGCTGCCTTCGGGGCCGAGCCGGCCCGCCACTTCGCCCTGATTTTTCTTGCCCGATTGACGATGCGATCCGGCAACCGGTCGGCCGACGAGGCGACGCTACGCGCTCGCCGGCCGCCTCGCCGCCCGCCCGATCCGTTGCCGTTGGCGCGATCGACGAGGTCGGCCGCTGCGCCGGTCAGTCGAGCGCGGCCTTCGCCGTCGGCGCCGCCGACCACTTGACGACCTGCTCGATCCCGTGACGGCACAGGACCTCGCTCTCGTTGAAGTAGATGACCGGCTTCGCGCCGGACGCCATGCCGACCTGCATGCTTTCGATGTTGCCCAGGTCCTCGAGCATCGAATCGGTGATGTGGGACGTGAAATGCTCGAGCTGCAGGCGCTCGCGGACCGTCGTCGCCTTCTTGTAGTAGAAGCGCGCCTCCCAGACGGTCGTCGACGCCGACGTCGGCCAGAACTCGTGCGTCCAGAACTGATTGGCCGAGATCTGCAGGTGCCAGTTCGGGAAGAACCAGTTGACGTCGCTCGCCCAGTGCTCGTGCTTCGTCGGGTTCACGCCCTTGTGCTCGACGACCGAGTTGACCTGCCCCGCCTTGCGGGTGCCCGTCACCGAATGGTCGGCCGAGAACAGCCATTGCGCGACCTTCGATTTCGCGAACGGCTGCGCGATCGGGTTGAGCCACCACGACATCGAGCGATGCGGGCCGTGAAGCCGGACGCTGATCGGCCTGCCGAACGGGTTCTGTTGCCCGATGTAGAACGGCGCCAGCGTCTTCGGGTGGATCGATGCCACGTGATAGGCCTCGCTGAAATTCTCGGCGACGGCCTTCCAGTTCGCGTTGAATTCTCCGCGCAGCACGATCGGGTGATCCGGGTTCTGGTACTCGATGCCGGTGAGCGCGTCGGCAATCGGCCCGAGGAATTCCGCGAGGCTGAGTTCGGGTTCCGGCGCGAGGTTGACGAAGATCCAGCCCTCCCAGATCTCCATAGCGACCGGTGTCAGCCCGCATTTCTTCTTGTCGAGGCCGAAGAACCCGGATTCGTCAGGCACGTGCGCCAGCTGCCCGGCATTGTCGTATCCCCAGCTGTGGTATCGGCACACGAAGCGCTTCGCATTGCCGGACGCGCGGTGCTCGACGATGTTCGCGCGGTGAGCGCAGACGTTGTGAAATGCGCGAATCGTGCCGTCTTCCGAGCGCGCGACGATGACCGATGCGTTCAGCACCGCAAGCTGCTTCACGAAGAAATCGCCCGGCTTCGGGATGCGCTCGACGCGCCCGACCATCAGCCACGCGCGACGAAAGATCCGCTCGCGTTCGATTTCGTACTGTGCAGCATCGGTATAAATCGACGTGGGCACGGCGCCGGTTTCCAGGCCGACCGATTCGGTGAAATTTCCGTTGAAATCCATCGGATTATTCATTTGCACTCCTCCATTTTTTATGCAACGCAATTCCCGTCGATGACGGCCTGGAATCATCCGTGAGGCTGGAAGCCCGTCACGATCTGCAGCGCATGTTGCGGCGGTGCATGCTTGATACCGGGCGCCTGGTGCATCTCGACCGCAACGGATGCGTGGCACAGTGAAAGCAGCAGGCGAAACAGATTCCCGGCCGGCTCAGGCATGTCGTCAAGCGGGAACTGCTCCAGGTAGACGGTCGCCTCCTCCGCCCGCGCGAACATCGCGTCGTAGAACCTCACGATCTCGTCGTACGGCATCGCCGCACGGCGGATCCATCGTTCATGCGACGTCGGTGTGCTCCATGCGGCCAGGAACGGCTCGAGATCCTCGAAACCTTTCGGCAATTGGCCCGAACCGGATGCTGCATCGTGATTCATCACACTCCTCCTTGTTCTGTCTTAGCTGATTCAAGAATGACTGCTGTCCGGCATCGGTGATCGACGCCGGCGCTTCACAACGGATTCCTAAATATTTAATGAGTTCATGACCCGCCCCGGCAACGCCGACCGACGCCGGCGTTGCCGTCGAATCAGCGCATCACCCGCCGATGTTTTCCTTGAAAACCGGGCTGACCGTGTCGAAGCTCGCGAACTTCAGGTAGGTCGTCTTCCACTCGCCGGCGATTCTCGCGAACCGGAACGCGTACGTCCCGGAGAGCAGTTGCAGCACGCCGTCCTCGGTTTGCCGGTAATAGATCACGTCGGTTTTCGCCGCCGCGCGGTCGCCGTCGATATCGATCAGCGGATTGGTGATGTGGTGGTGGCACTTCGGCACTTCCCGCCACACCTTGTGGACGAGTTGCCGGATCCCGTCGATGCCGGTGGTCTGTCCGCGCGGCAGTTCGTACACGCCGTCGTCGGCCCAGATGCTCATGAAGGTGGCTTCGTCCTTCTTGTCGATGCCGTGGCAGTACTTCGACATCAACGTCCTGATCTCGTGGCCGTCGACGAGTCGACCGATCTTCGCCTCGAGGCTCATATCCTTGCTTGCCATTACGCTGTCTCCTGATCTGTACTTTTGTGTGTCGCTCAGGCTTCGGCATGCATGCCGAAGCCGGTCAGCCGGCGTCCGATGCCCGACTGCCGCCGGCTTGCCTGATCGGACACACCATGATGTTATTTTTTGCCGGGCTCGCGGGCATTGCTCGATAGTCCGCTTCTATTTTCCGATCGTACGAATTTCCGGCCTGTCCGCATCGGGAGGCGCCCCCAGGTTGCCCGGGGACAGTCGCGACTCGCCCGCGGCCTGCGCGCTGCGCGCCGCGTGCCACCTGACGGGTTGAGTGGTGAATGGCGCCGGCAGAATCCGTCGCGACGCGTGCCGTCGCGCCTTCGACGGCCATGCATCGCCGCATTCGTGCCCTATGGCTGCCGGCGATATTGCGTCGGCGAACAGCACATCGTTCGCTTGAATGCCGTGCAAAAGGCGCTCTCCGATTCGTAGCCGAGGGAGAACGCAATCGACGCAATGGTGTCGTCGCCGCTGCGCAGCCGATTCGCCGCCGTCAGCATGCGCCAGCGCGTGAGGTAATGGATCGTCGTGGCGCCCACCAGATCCTTGAAGCGCTGCGCGAAGATCGTCCGCGACAGCCCGGCGACGCGCGCCAGTTCCTCCAGCGTCCAGTGGTGTGCCGGATTCGAGTGAATCGCGCCGATGGCCGCACCGATGCGCCGGTCGGACAGCGCCATGAACCATCCGTCCGCCGCGCCGGCAGGCGATGTCATCAGGTGAAGCCGCAGCACCTGCACGAGCATCAGGTGCATCAGGTGATTCGACACCAGTGCGCCGCCAGGTTGCGGATCGCGCAGCTCGGACGTCAGCTGGTCGAGCGACCAGCGCAGCACCTCCGCCTGGCTGGACATCCGGGGCGTACTGATGAGCGGCGGCAGTGCGTCGAACGGCATCGCGGCATACCGGTCGGAAAACCCGAAGAACCCGCTGATCAGCAGGACTTCGCCCCCGCCGTTATGAACGGCGATGCCTTCGCGCGCGACCGCCTCCATCACGGCGGTCGAGTCTTGCGGTTCGAGTGCGAGGTCGGTGGACAGCACGATCCGGCGCCCGCGGTTCAGCAGGAAGCAATCCCCTTTCTCGAAGCGGATGGGCGCCTCCACGCCGTCGATGATCGCCCAGCAGCCGCCTTGCAGCACGGCGGCGAACTTGATGCCCTCGTATTCGGGAAACGCGAACGACCACGCGCCGGCGGCATCGAGCCCGGCGTGGAACTGGCTACCGGGCTTCAGCAGGGAAAGAATGTCCGATAGCGGGTCCATGGGGAATGCTGTCCGCTGCATCGAGTCAGCCCATCCATCGCACGACGGTTTCAATCCCGCACCGGCCGGTGAAATGCCGGCCAGCGTTGCATCACGAGTTCCCGCGACGCACCGTACGCATAGCAACTGTCGATCTTGAGCGGCTTGCCGCCGGCATCGGTCGCATCCAGCAACGCTTGCGAGCGCAACGGATTGACGGCCTGAATGGCCGCCGTCGCGAGCGGCATCAGGAGTTCCCGCAGATGCGTGCACGTGTCGCCGGGCGGCAGGCGCTTGCGTACTTCGCCGCTCCAGCCCGCACCGATCCGCAACCCGACGAGCGCCTGCAGCGATTCGCCGCCGCCCGGACACTCGCGGTACGGATACGCGCGAATGAACGTGCTGACCGCTCGCACGATCATGTCGAGATCGAATACGACCCGCAAGCCGATATCGTGGATCGGCTCGTTCGCCCGCACCACGCGCAGGCCGCTCGGCGGAGTGAAGTCGTTCGGCTTGCGATCCGTGACCTGCCCTTCGACTTCGAACAGGCCGTCGCTGCGCCGGAACGCCTCGAACGCGATGTGCCTCGCATGGAGCGGCTCGCGGGTCACGCCCAGCGTCGATGGGGGAGTCGACTCGATGCTCATGATTGCCTCCATTGCCGGCCCGCCTCGTGCGACGCCCGGGCGAATGCGTGCGCCAGCGCGCGACTGCCCTGGGCGTCGTCCCACAGCAGCGCGGCCAGTTGCGTGCCGGTGGCCGCCGATGCCGGGGCCCGCGACGCCGGGCCATCGCCCTTCGCGAGGATCTGCTCGACGGTCAGCGGCCGTGCGGGTGTGCCGACGCTGTCGATCACGATCGCCGAGCGTGCCGCGCCGTCCTCGAAGCGAATCGCCGCGCCGGTGGCGAATCGCGTCGGGTAATACTGCGTCAGCGCTTCGCTGAGTTCGAAGCGCACGAGCCCCGCGATTCGCCGGATCTGCGGATCGTCGAGAAACGCGTCGTCGTAGACGTCGTAGCGATACGGGCCGTAAGCGAGCGTCGCGCCCACGATGTACGGGCAGCTGTATTGCGCGGCCATCGTCGACGTCGGCCGCGCGAGCATGTGCTGATCGGCGATCAGTTGCGGGCCGCTGATGACGATCTCGCGAAGGCCGGCGGTCGGTACGCTGAAGTTGTCGGTCAAATCGCCAAGCGCGTCGATGGTCGAATGGAACAGGCGGCAACACGCGTACGGCTTGAAACTGATCTCGTGGATCTGCAACTGCGCCGACGGCGCGACCGCTTGCAGCGGGCCCCCGAACAGCGCGGCCAGCCCGTAGACGCCTTCGACCGCGAGCCGCGGCGCCGTGACGGCATCCATCTGCGCGAACGCCGCGGCCAGTACGCCGTTACGGGCCGCAAAACCCGCATGAACCCGCTTCACCTCGCCGCCGGATGCTTCCGCGGAAAACTGCATCGATCCGCTGGCCTGCGACAACGCGTGGCCCCATGCGCGAATCAGCGACTCATCGGTCACCGGCTCGCCGCGTTGAAAGGCATATAGCGCCGCACACGCGGTGGCGGCGCCGAATGCACCGAAGATCGCCGTAGGATGGAAGCCGCGATGCACGGTCTCGAGGCCGCCCGCCGCGACGCCGACCAGCGCCATCGCCTCGTAGCCCGCTGCCACAGCACGGAACAACTGTGCCTGCGACGCGTCGATGTCCGCCGCCACGGCGAGTGCCGCGGGAATGACGGCCGCGCCCGGATGGCTCAGCGTGGCGTTATGCGTATCGTCGAGTTCGTAGCTGTGCGATGCCGTGCCATGCACCAATGCGGCAATGGAGGCTTCCGCCGTCCATTCGCAACCCGGCACGGGGCTCGCGCCGGTGTTCGCAAAGCGGCGCGTCCATTCCGTGATCTGGCCGGTCCACGGCCGGGTCACACCCCATTGCGACACGATGAAATTGTCGAGGAACAGCCGGCGCAACGCTTCCGTGTCGGCGTCGGTCAGGTGCCCGTTCGCAACGTGCGCGACATGGGCGGCGATCGTTGCGGTGACGTCGGTTGATACGGGTGCCGACGCAACGGCGCCGCTCTCGAACTTCATTGCCTGTCTCCTGCCGTGACGTGCCGGTCGATCGATTCACGCCGCGGCTCGAGTGCGTTGCCCGATGCGCGAATGAATGCGGGTGGCGCGCCACGCAAATGTATTGTGGCCGGCGACGTGAAATCCCGCGCCGGATATGCAGCGAACTGCGCGTTGTCAGGATGATTCGTGCGTCGCGGCAAAGTCAATTCGAGCGGCGCGAGCATTCCGTACTTTGAAAACTTGACCGCGTCGATCCGGCAACGCGACGTGCGCGATGGAGGGCGCACTCGATCGCGCGATCCGGACGCCGGCATTCATGTGCCAACCGTACGCGATGCCGATTTGTACGATCTAGCAATAAAAGCGGACGCAGCCGCATGCCGGGTTCGGCATCCGTCACTTACGATGCCATGCGGCGCAATTGTCCGGCGAAGCGACAGCCGCCCCGGAATCCAGTCGACGGGTTCCCGATCGAGACCGGACCGAGATCCGCGTTCGACGCATTCAGACACGACATTCGGAACGAACGATCGCCGAAACCGGGCGAATTCATCACGTCCGTCGCTTGCTTCGCGTCAGCGCCAACGCAATAAAAACCCCCAGGAGACATCATGCAGATAACGTTGACCGGCAAGGTTGCCGTCGTGACCGGCGCAGCCCAGGGCATCGGCCGCGCCATTGCGAAGCAGTTCGCGGCATGCGGTGCCGACGTGGTCGTGAACGACATCGACGAGCAACGGATCGCAACGGCGGTCGCGGCCATCAAAGCCGAGATTCCCGGTGCGAAGGTGCGCGGCGCGGCCGCCGATCTGTCGACTGCTGCCGGCTGCGACCGGCTCGTCACGCAAGTGCCCGACTGCGACATCCTCGTCAACAACGCGGCCATTTTCGAAACCGCCGATTTCTTCGACATTCCGGACGCCACCTGGCAACGGTATTTCGACGTCAACCTGATGTCCGGCATCCGCCTGTCGCGCGCCTACCTGCCGGCGATGGGCAAACGCGACTGGGGCCGCGTCGTGTTCATCAGTTCCGAGTGCGGGATCAGCACGCCGCCCGACATGCTGCACTACACGATGACCAAGACCGCACTGCTCGGCATCTCGCGCGGCCTCGCGAAGCGCATGGCCGGCACGGGCGTCACGGTGAACGCGGTGCTGCCGGGGCCGACGTTGAGCGAAGGCGTCCAGACCTTCCTGGAAGCGGAGATCCGTCGCACCGGCAAGACCATCGAGGCGCAAGGCGCGGAGCTGGTCAACGCGCTGCGCCCGTCCTCGATCACGCGACGCTTCCAGTCGGTCGATGAAGTGGCCAACCTCGTGCTCTACACCTGCTCTCCGCTCGCGTCGGCCACCACCGGTGCAGCACTGCGCGCGGATGGCGGCGTGGCCGACACGCCCATCTGAGCACGCAACCGCCCCGCGGGCTCGGCACCGGTCGCGACACGCGAACCGGCATCGAACCGAGCCGCGGTGCAACGTATCGACGCTGCGACAGCGGCTGAACCAGATGTCTTCGTTCGAGCCGATGCCACGCAGCAGATGTTCCCGAACGACGTACGACTCATCCGGAGTATCGAATGTTGAATGAATCGCTCGCCACGACAGATCACGCGCTGATCAGGCGCCATGAACATCTGTACATCGACGGTGCGTGGGTAAAGCCGATCGACGGCGAACTGGCCGAGAGCATCGATCCGGCTACCGGCCGGCCCTGGGCAATCGCGCCGATGGGCGGGCCGCAGGACATCGATCGGGCGGTGGAAGCCGCACGCACTGCCTTCCACGGCACGTGGCGCAGCACGCCCGGGCATGTCCGCGCGGCACTGCTGCGCCGCCTGGCGGAATTGTTCAGCGCGGCGATCCCCGAGCTCGCGGTCATCGAGTCGCGCGACAACGGCAATCTCGTCCGCGAACATCGCGTGAGCCTCACCGCACAGGTGCAGTGGTACCAGTGGTTCGCATCGCTCGCGGACAAGGCGCAAGGCGCGACCATCCCGATCGACGACAGCGTCCATGCATTTACGACGCGCGTCCCGATCGGCGTCGTGGGCGCGATCATTCCGTGGAATGCGCCGCTGCTCGCCACCTGTCTCAAGGTCGGAGCGGCGCTGGCGGCTGGTTGCACCGTCGTCGTGAAGCCCGCCGAGCAGACCCCGGTGTCGGCGCTCGAACTCGCACGGCTGGTTCACGAAGCGGGCTTTCCGCCGGGCGTGTTCAACGTCGTACCCGGCTACGGGCGTACCGCCGGCGCGCATCTGGTCAGGCATCCCGACGTCAACAAAATCTCGTTCACGGGCGCCAGCCAGACGGCGAAGCACATGGTGCGCGACGGCGCCGACAACCTGAAGCGCTTCACGTTCGAACTCGGCGGCAAGGCGCCGCATATCCTCTTCGCGGATGCCGATCTCGACAACGCGATCAACGCCGCCACCGCGTCGGCCTGGCGACTCACCGGCCAGAGCTGCGCGCTCGGCTCGCGCGTGCTGGTCGAGCGGCCGATCTACGATCGCGTCGTCGACGCGTTCCGAACCCGTGCGAAAGCGGTGCGCGTCGGCATGCCGTCGGTCGACTCGAATCACATGGGCCCGCAGTCGCATGACGTGCAGTTGGCCAAGACGCTGTCCTACGTCGAAGCCGGCAAGCAGGACGGCGCCGAGCTGGTGGCCGGCGGCCGGCGGATCACGACGCCGGAGCTTGCCGCCGGTTATTTCGTCGAGCCGACGGTGTTTGCAGGCGTGACCAACCAGATGCGGATCGCCCGCGAGGAAATCTTCGGGCCGATTGCGTCGCTGATTCCGTTCGACGGCGAGGACGAGGCCATTGCGATCGCGAACGATACGCCCTACGGGCTGACCGCGGGCCTCTGGACGCGCGACGTCGGACGGGCGCATCGCGTATCGAACCGCATCGACGCCGGCATGGTCTGGGTCAACACCTACTCGTTCCTGCGCTGGTCGACGCCTTACGGCGGTTTCAAGGCCAGCGGCTGGGGGCGTGAGAACGGGATCGACGCGCTTGAACCGTACCTGGAAACGCGGACCACCGTGATCAGCACGACGGGGCAGTTTCCGAACCTGTACGAGGATTGAGCAGGTTCATACGATGAAGGTATGCCCCGGCGCCGAGCGGCCGGGGCTGTCGCACCAACATCGCGCCGGCCCCGGCGCCGTACCGCCGAGGATCGGCATGCAGAAAAGCAGGCATGTCAGGGACGTGCGTCATCGATAAACCCGCCCCGCCCGACGCGGGCAGCTCCATCGATCATCAACCGCGCGCGTCCCGCGAACCCGGCGACTGGGTGACGCGCATGCCCGCGCCATCACCAAGCGGCAAACACGTCCTGCGCGATCCCGAAGCCCGTGCTCATCCCGGCGCCGCTCGTCACGACGACCACGCGCGTGCCGTCATCCGGCGCCTCGATCACGCAATCGGCATCGGCTGCCGACGGATAGCTGCCGGTCCAGCGTTCGACGATGTCCAGTTCCGGCATATCGAGCGTCTCGTGCAGCAGACGCAGGATCTGCGCATCGATCTCCTGCGTTGCAAACGGCAGCGGTGCGGCGCCGTATTCATGCGAATCGCCCACCACGAGACTACCGTCGGCGCTCTGCACCGCGATCAGGTGGATGCCGTAACCGAGGCACACGGGCTCCTCTGCCTTCAGGCGCGTACGCAATGCGTCGGCGGCCGGCAGCGCCGCGAAACCCGAGTAACGCAACAGGCTCAGGTCGCTCATCACCGCGGCGTGCAGCGCCAGCGGGCGGCGCGGCCGCACGCGCAGCATCTGCAACTGGCACAGCCGCACCTCGTGCCGCGCGAACCAGTCGCCATACAGGTGACGGCTGTCCGCATTGCCGCAGACGATCACGCGCTCCGCGTGCAACACGCCGCGCGACGTACGCACGGTCGGCGTGCGCACCTCGTGCACCATCTCGCCGTAGCGAAACCGCACGCCGAAGCGTTCCGCCAGCCAGGACGCCAGCAACCCGATGGCGGTACGCGGCTCGATCCGCAGTTCATGCGGGCTGTGCAGCACGCCTTGCGCGCCGTCCAGGCGCAACTCCGGCGCCACGGCCGCCGCTTCGCCGGGCGTCATGACCCGGCAGCCGTCGGCCATACCGGTCTGCATGAAGGCATCGATCAGGTGCATCGCCTCGGGGCGACGCGCAATCAGGTGCAGGCCCTGGTGCAGCACGTCGATGCCGGCTTGCGGCGCGACGTCCGCCCAGACCTCGCGGCTCGCCCGCGCACGCCGCCAGCTATGTTCGGCGTGCTGCCCGGTGACGGTGACGAAGCCGAAATTGCGGATCGATGCGCCCACGCATGTGGCATCGCGTTCGATCACGCAAACGCGCAGCCCCTTGAGTGCCGCCGTATAGGCGTGGGCGAGGCCGACGATGCCGGCGCCGACGACGATCACGTCATAAGAATCTGCCGCTGCGATGGCGTTCACGATTGCACGTTCCTTCTGTCGAGATGACGCGCGCCGCCGCCTTCGGCGGCGGGCGTATCGGTTGCTGCTAGTTGCGTCCCATGGACGTATTCCCGGGTTCGAGGCGAACGGGCCCGTTCACTCGCGGGACTGGCGCCCGATTCCGCACTATCGCGACGCGAGATGACATCCAGATGAAAAGCCGCAAAAAAGCATGAATTGCCATATTTTGCCATCGAATGACATGGCGGAAGTTCACGTCGAACCGTCGGTCTGATGCACGCGCGCACGCTGCAATCACGTTGATCCATTCCACCGCCGGTATATGGATGACCGACCGAAAAAGCAGTGACCGTATTGCTCGAACACGATTCGCTCGTCCATCGGAACAGCAATCCACGCGACGTGCCCCTCTGCCTTGCCACGCATCCGCAACGGATCTCCGTCGCCCGTAACGCGACGTGGCAATTTCAGCCAATTCATGCTCTTTTGTGGTTTTTCATGGACATGTCACCGAGGGCCGCAACACTGCCGTGTCTCCGGAAGCCGCGTCGTCGGGCATCCGGCCGACGGACACAACGAAGGGTCGAATGGATCGCCGCGAGCGCTCGGATCGACCATTCAATCGATTCACAGTCCTTAATTAATCAAGCACCGCTTTCGCATGAAAAATTCAACGATGAAGAAGTTCGCACTGTCCGCTCTCTCGCTGTCGCTGCTGGGTGTCGCCGGCGTGGCGCACGCACAGTCGAACGTCGCGCTGTACGGCGTAATCGACACGTCGATCACGTACGTTCACGGCAACAGCGGCACCGGCAATAATCTGTGGCAAATGGGCAGCGGCAACCTGTCGGGCAGCCGCTGGGGCATGAAGGGCAGCGAGGATCTGGGCGGCGGCCTGAAGACCGTGTTCCAGCTCGAAAGCGGTTTCAATTCCGGCACCGGCCGCCTCGGCCAGGGCGGTCGCATGTTCGGCCGCCAGGCGTTCGTCGGCCTGCAGAGCAGCCAGTACGGCACCGTCACGCTGGGCCGCCAGTACGACCCGATCGTCGACCTGGTTCAGGGCGTCACCGGCGACAACTATTTCGGCGGCATCTTCGCAACGCCGGGCGACGTCGACAACAACGACAACAGCCTGCGCGTGAGCAACACGGTCAAGTACACGTCGCCGGTGCTGTCCGGCCTGCAGGTCGAGGCGATGTACGGCTTCGGCGGCGTCGCCGGCTCGACGGGCTCGGGCCTGACGTACGCCATCGCAGCCGCGTACAACAACGGCCCGCTGGGCATCGCCGGCGGCTACTTCTACACCAACAACGTGAACGGCGCCGCACGCGCCACGGGCTGGAGCGGTTCATCCGACGCGATCTTCGACGGCCCGATCAACAGCGGCTACCTGAGCGCGAAGAGCATCGGCATCGCGCAGGTCGCGGGGCAGTATGCGATCGGCCCGGTCACGCTGGGCGTCGGCTACAGCAACGCGCAGTACCGGCGCGACGGCGATTCGCTCGCCGGCTTCGCCAACACGCAGAAGTACAACACCGGCCGCGCGTTCGTCACGTACCAGGCATCGGCGCCGCTGCTGCTCGGCATCGGCTATGCGTACACGAAGGCGAGCGGCAACGTCGACGCGAAGTATCACCAGGTGTCGGTGGGCGCCGACTATTCGCTGTCGAAGCGTACCGACCTCTATCTGATCGGCGCGTACCAGCATGCGAGCGGCCAGCAGCAGGTCGTGAATGCGAGCGGGCAGCTGGTCACACAGGATGCGCAGGCATCGATCGGTTCGTACGGCTACGCCGGCACGAAGTCGCAGGAGATCGTCGCGCTGGGGCTGCGTCACAAGTTCTGATCGAGACGCCGGACGGTCCTGGGTGCCGGCGTGCACCGGGGCCGCCCGGCGGCCTCGCGCGCGACCTTGCTTCCCCTTGAGGCCGCGCTTCGCAAGGCTCTGCCCGGCGATCACTGTCGCCGTGGTTTCCTCGCCGACCTCGTCACGGCAAATACACGCACGTCACGACGCAATGACCGACGGCAGGTCGCCTGCCAGCAGTTGCTGCGGCACCTGGCTGAACGCGTAGCGCCCGGCACCCGGCTGCAGGTCGAACACCCAGACGATGTCGAAGCGCTCGCCCGGCCACTTCGACGGCACCGGTCCGTTCGACAACGGCAGATGGGCGGCGATCGCGGGGATGTCCTCGTGCTGCCAGCAGATCAGCACGACGCCCTGGCTGCGCTGCGCCGCCGTCGCGACGTCGGCCTCCTGCCCTTTCGTATAGGTCGTGTCGAGCTCGAGCGGTATGCGCTGGCTCAGCGGCGTGACCGTTTCGGTCGGCCGCCTGCTCTTTGCATGCGGCGCGACGGCCGCCGCGAACAACACGCCGGGCTTCGCGAGCGCCGCGCTCTGCAGCGGGCCTCGCGCGGGATCGAACAACGCAACCAGCGCGCCGGCGCGTTGCCAGCCGAGCGGAATCAGGCTCTCCTTGTCCTGCTCCCCGTTCGCGTTCACGCCGTACGGCTTGCCGTTGTCGTCCGGCTTTTCCGCGTGACGAATGATCATGATTTTTTTGGCAATGGGCGCAGTCACCGTGATCGTCTCCTTTCGTGGACAGGTTCACGCAGATGAAAAAGGCCACGCCGGTAGCGGCGTGGCGACCCGAGTCACTGTGATAGCAATGGATCGATGCGAACGCAAGCGAATTCCATGCACGAGCCCGCACCGTACGAAACCGACATCCGTTGCAAGGGATTCGCAATCCATCGTCCCGCGGCACACCGCGCGCTACCCGCGCGTCGTGATCGAGCGACTCTCGCGTCAGCCGGCTCCGCGCGATCGGTTCGAGCACGTCGCGATGCCCGTGTCGTCATCACTGTCGAAGCGATCGCACCCGGCGAGGCACGCTACGATCCGGCAGCCGTCGTCCGACAGGCATGCCAGCCAATCCACCTTGACGCCAATCATCGAGTGAGTGCGAGCGCGCGAAATAGCCCCCGACTCGCCCAACAGAAATCAGCGTCGCGTGCTGCCCGTTCCGCGGCTACCCCGCGACGCTCGATCGCGATGCAGCTGTCAGGACCGGCACGTGCGCGGCAAACCCGCACGCTTCGCCGTGAAGACGCCCGTCCTCCACGCCCCGCCGCTCACTCGAACCGGCAAGCCGCGCGCGGCAGCGCCGAGAGCGTGTCGCTCGACAGTTTCAGAATGCCGTCGAAATTGGCCTGATTGTCCGCCGGGCAGAAATCCGCGAGCTTCATGCCGTCCGGACGCGTGTATTCGACATTGAACACGGCCTTGTTCAGCGCGATGAAGCTCGCGTAGTCGCCGCACTCGTGGAATCGGTTGCATTGTTCATTGAGCGCCCAGTCGGCCACTTTCGCCATCGCTGTCGCGATACCCGAGCCGTTCTTGAGGCCCATCGACATCCCGCGATCATGCGCGGCAGCGATCAGCGCCGTGTTGTATCGCAGCTGATCGTCACGCGTCAGCGGAAAGCCCGTTTCCTGGCGATAGCTGTCGTCGAGGTCCGGCTCGATGCCGTCGCAGCCCTTCTTCTTAGCCTGGTCGAGGCGCGCCAGCATCAGCGGCATCAGGATCGCGGTCTGGCGAATGTCCAGCCAGCGTTCGTGATCCTCGTATCCTTCGACGGGGTTGCCGAGCACGCTGTCCGGAAACCTGGCGGCGTCTCCTCGGTTATCTTCCCGCCCGCCCACCTCCATGTAGCAGACGACATAAACACCCTTCGCCTTCAGGCGCTGGATCGTGCCGGCATCGGTCTGCTCCATGTCGACGTCGAACATCTTGCGCGGGTTGCTCACGCCGTCCAGCACCTTCTCGTTGATCCGGTTGCCGTCGATCTGCCATTGCCAGCTCGTGCCGGGTACGAGCGGCTTCCACGCGGTGGCCTGCGCCGCACGTGCCGAGGCGGCCGCGAACGCGCTGCCGGGCACGGACGAATCCGAGTCGCCGCCGCACGCCGCCAGCAGCAGCATCAGCACGAATGAAGCGAACGATCTTGCGGACATGGCGAATCCTTTGCCTGTTGGCGGCTTATGAGGATGCGAGGGTGCGAGGAAGACGCGTGCAGCGGAATGCGGGCGATGTCGCTACCGATGCTGCAGTGGTACGGGAATGCGCGAGGTACGTGCGGATGGTAGGCGGGAACACCACGCCCATCTGTTCCGATTTGTCGATTTTTGTCGGCATCGCGGACGGCGGCAGGCCGTCAACCTCGCGATGATCAGGAGCAGTCGAAGCGCGTCGGCGGCCGGCAGAATCGGGAACTCTATATTTGCGTCATTAATTCATCAAAACGAAAAATAAAATAAATTTGACTCCAAAATCAAAACTGGAACCGATCTCATGAAAAACCGATTTTCAACAATTCGATCACTGGACCGAATTGTTCAATCCCGGACGGCAATTCGCGGCGCCGCCTTCATTTCCTCAACGCCATTTCATGCAATGCGGGGAAACCAGCCCAAATGCCCGCCACGCAAGCGCCTCCCACCCATTCGCCCCCTGACTTAATTATCATTTTCCACAACCATCACCCTCATCATTCAAATGAAATTAACAATAGTCATGTCGATTAAATTTGTTTGACAATCAAACGTAATGCTAATTAAAGTCGTCGCCGACGATGCGCAGGTCGCCACTCGACTGGCGCAGCCATCAACCAACACCAGGGCAAGCAACGCGATGAATTCAATTGGCAGCAACATGGCAGGCAGGAATAGCGTCAAGCCCAGCGGCAGCGGCCACCGGCAATTGCGGGTACGTCGCGGAACGGTGTCGGACACATCGAGCATTTGCGCGCTGTTCGAACGGGAATATGGCGACTCGTCACACCCCTGTCTCGATGCGGGCTACGTGAGGAGCGCCGTATCGAACAAGTCGGAACTTTGGTTTGTCGCCGAAGAGGAGACGCAAGCCGCGATCGGTTGCATGAGCGTCTGCTACAACGCGCAGAATCGCTCGTGGGAATACGGCCGCGCGATGATTTCCCGGCACCATCGTCACCTGGGCGTACTGTCGGCGCTGATGCAATCCGCGATCGACACGATGCCGGCCGCGGACCATGACCTGGCATTCGCGATTGCCCGCACCGATATCGCGCTGCGTGCGTTGCAGCGTCATGTCGATGGCGTCGTGGTCGGACACGACGGGTCGCCCGACAGCGCGCATGGCGTGCGTGAACATCACGTCATCGCGATCGAAAAATTCCGTGCGCCGCGCTTCAGGCACTACTTGCCGCTCTCCCCGATATTCCGCGAATCCGAGGTTCTGCGCAGCGCGATCTTCGAACCGCTCGGTCTGGCTGGTACGCCGGAACCCTACCCCGATATCTGTTTCTGGGGGCATGGGGACGATTACTCGGATGGCTTCACGTTTCGCGTCGACGAGCGGGCCGATGCGATTTATCTCTGCCAGCATGTCGGCGGCCCGTTCATGACCGAGCGCGATGTCGCGGCCGATCTGCTTCGTTTCCTGAAACGGCGCAGCACGACGACCTATGTCGGCGCGATCGTGCTCGCCGACAAGCTGACCCTGGTCAAGGCGATGCTCGAAGCCGGATTCCGCATCACCGCCTATTTGCCGGCGTGGCACTGGAGCCGCGGCGCGCGCTACGACTGCCTGCTGCTCGCCCGGCGGGATAACGGCTTCGCGAGCAAGAACGGACTCGACGAACACATCGACATGCTCGATGCCGCGTACCGCGAGATCGGCCAACGCATCCTGTCCGCCTGACCTCTGCGCCGGCAATATGCCGCGCCCCACTCCAATCACTCACTCGAGGTAGCACATGACCAAAGACGAATGGCGCTCGATCAAGGCGACATTGCCGAACGGGCCCACCGGAAACGTCACGCTCGCGCTGTGGCTCGCCGATATCGCATTGCTTGCCGCTGCGTGGCTGCTTTGGCTCGCCGGCGGGCTCGGACGTCTCGCGGCACTCGTCGTCGCCATGCTCGCGCTGATTCACCTCTATCTGATCATGCACGAGGCACTGCACAACGCCGCATCGCGTTCGCACGGTTGCAACGAGGCCATCGGGCATCTCTGCGGATGGATCATCGGGTTGCCGTACCTGCCGCGGCGCAAAACGCATCTGGGCCATCACGCGTGGACCGCGCACCCGTCACGGGATCCGGAGAATCGCAAGATGATCCAGAAGTTCTCCGTGATGACGGAACGCGGCGCGCGTACGCTCGAATTCATCTGGCGGCACTGGATCCCGATGATGGCGTTCAACCATTTCCTCAGCCACTGGATTACGCCGTTCCTGCAACGCGATACGCCTGCAAACCGCGCGAAATCTAATACCGAGATCGCATTCAGCGCGATCTACCTGGCCGGCTATGCGGCCGTCGGCGCGCTCGCGTATCGCGCGGGCGTGCTCGGCAGCCTCATCGCGTTCTCGGCGATCCTGTGGATCGTGTTGCTGATGGCCGTCGAACTGCTCAATCTTCCGCATCACGCCGAGATCCCGCTGCTGGCCGACGACGCGGCACGCCCGCCGCTCTGGGAGCAGGACGTGGTGTCGCACAGCTGCGCCAACGTTCCCCTCTGGTCACGCTGGGTGATCCTGAATTTCAATCTTCACGTCGCCCATCATGCGTATCCCTGGTTGCCGTGGTACGACCTGCCTCGCGCACAACGGCTTCTCGATGCCGTGTCGACCGTCGAGGCGCCGCGCCAGACCCACGAGTGGGCCTTCGCCGTGACCAAGCGACGCCGGCCGCTGCTCGAACTGATGGGGCATTTCTTCGACAAGCGTGGCGCGTCGTCCGGGGGCGGACGCTGACCCTCCGCCCCGACGATCCCGTCCGGCGAGTGTCGGCGGCCCGGCCGTCGACACTCGAGCGCACTATCCGGAGGGCTCACCGGTTGACCTCGATGATTTGAGCGGCAGTTGCCGCTCAACGGAGGCACTCTGCCATTTCACCGGTTGCCGGTCGCGGAAATCGGAGACCACGGGACACTGCATCGCAATGATGCGGACGGCCCGCGTGGTCTCCTCCCTGGCCCATCGTCGTTCATTTGCCGGGCGCCAGGCCGTTGGCAAACCGGTTCGTATAGCCGAGCGTACCGACGCCGCCGATGGAGTTGCACGTCGACGATGCGGCGCCGGGCGGACAATCGACGTCACGGTCGAACGACCAGAAGTGGACACCCACGAGACCATTCTGTTTCACGAACTGCGCCACTGTGTCGGCGTCCGACGGCGTGAAGGTTTCGCCGGCCACATCGTTGCCGCCGATCATCGGCGTCAGCTCGATCTGGCTGTACGGGACACCCCAGTGATCGTGCAGGTTCATTGCCGCCTGGATCGCCGACTGCCCCATCTGGCAGGTGCCATTCGCAACCACACAGTTCCCCGCACTGGCCGACCCGTAGTCCATCGTCATCAGGTCGATGGTGTAGTTCTTCAGGCCGTAGGCCTGGATCGCCTGCATGACCCAGTCGCCATACACGTTGAAACTGTCGGGTGCGTTTGCGCCCCAGGAGCTGGCCGTAGTCGCGCCTTGCTGGGAGGGCGCCAGTGTGGCCAGCGTGAAGCTGAAGCGCAGGCCGGGATAATTCTGCTGGGCGACTGCCACGCGCTGGACGAGATCGTTGATCACCTGTTGGGTCTGCCCGCCCTCGATATCGAAATCGATCCCGATCAGGTTGCTCGACGCATAACGATTGATGAAGGCCGCCATGCCCGCATCCGTCCCGCACGTGAACATGCCGGCCGCGCCGCCGGTGGAAATCACGTAATTCACGTTGGCCGCGGTGAAAAGCGGCACATTGGCGGCCGCCATCGCGCCGCCGTCGACGCCCGCCCAGTTCTCGCTGCCGCATTCGCCGGTCGCGAATGCGAGCGTCAGCGTACGTACACCGGTTGGCAGCACCGACAGCACCGGGCTCAACTGACCCGTGACGTTCGTCGAGATGACGTTCGTGTTCCAGTTCATCGAAATCGTCGCGTCCTTGTACGGGCTATAGACGAATGCCGGCGCCGTGCCGGTACTCGTTCCGGCCGCCACGGCGGCGCCGGTGCCGAAAAACGACCCTGCCAGCAAAAGCGCCAGCGCGCCCCTCAAGGTCGAGCGCTTCATGATTCCGGTTCGCTTGTTCTTCATTTTCATGCCCTCATCGTGTTGTACGCATGACCGGCACCTGTCTTTCACGCAGACCGTGCCGGAGAATATTTCAGGAAGACGCGCTCCGCCCGCACGGACGTAACGGAAACCCGCCACGCGCCATGGACGGCGAGCGCCTGCATTATTGATACGGAGTACCGATCAAATACCGCAATCGAATCAATCCTGGCGTCCCCCGGTGACCAGGTCCTGGCCTTTCAGCGCCGTGTAACTGCCTGCGGCGCCGCATCTGGTTCGTGGCGCCCCCTTTCGATTGACAAAGCTCCGCCCAGGTCGAATTCAGAAGAAATCAACCTTACAAATTGCCATTCGATGAAAAATTTCTATACTGATCCTGCTTTTTATATCAACGACGGAAAACGCTACGACTTCGGTCAATGCTGATGAAGCATGTCATCCCCCACTTTCGTTCGGGACCGGATGTCCTTAACAACGCGATGCACGCGGTATCGTGAAGTTGTCGCACCGGCCCGCGATGGCGGGTCTGCCGCAAGGGCCAATGTAGTAAAGCTTCACTCCGGCGCCCTCGCTTCGCTTTGTTATACTACATAATCATCAGGCATCAACCCTGGAATCGATTATTTCGACCAATATCGAAATCCGAAATATTCACGCGTTCGCATTGCCATATTGCAATTGTCGCCATTCGATAATTCAAACAGATATCTCGCAGCCATTGGGCCGATTGTTCAAATCGGCGAAATTAAGACGACATGCATTTGCCTCATCGTTTTGACGGCCGATCCGTCATGACGTGACGTTGCCGTTCTTGCCCTTGATGCATCCACCGAACCCGGAGGCCGAACATGACCGTCAATGCCGCCACCCAAGCGTCGACCCGCACCGCCCAACTGGTCACCCGGGTGTACGCGAGGCTCCTGCTGGTCGGCTTCGCACTGGTGCCTGCGTATCTGATCGCCTACCTGTACTTCTTCCAGGACCCGTCGCTGAAATTCGAGAATCACGCCTTTCACGAACTGGCCATTGCGGCCGCCACGCTCGAAGGCGCGTTCGTCACGTATGTCTGCTGGCGCTGCTATCGCCTGTCGGGCGAGCCGTTGCTACGCTGGCTTACGCTGGGCTTTCTGGGCTTTTCGCTCGTCTATGCGTTGCACGGCGCGTTCACCGGCATGGCGCATCACAATATCTGGCTGTTCCTGCTGTACGGGCCGGCGTCGCGCCTGACCATGTCGATCCTGCTCCTGGTCGGGCAGCTCACCTACAGTCGCCAAGCCGACAGCGCGGCCACCCGCGCCGATCCCCGCATCTGGTTACCCTGGCTCGCCCTGTTCGGGCTCGTCGACGTTGCGGTCGCCGTGATCGCCTTCTCTCCCGTGGCCGGCAACCTGTGGGTACGCCTGTCGATGGAGGGCGGCGCACTGTTGCTCTCGGTCGTAAACGTCGTCGCGCTGGTCGTGCGCCGCATCCGCTCGCCGCTGATGACGATCTACGGCATCTCGGTCACGTCGTTCGCGCTCTCGTCGCTCGCCTTCATCCTCGGGCGGCCGTGGAATCACATGTGGTGGCTGGCGCATGCGATTTTCGCGGCCGGCTTCTTCCTGCTCAGTTTCGGCGTGGTGCAGGCCTTTCAAACGACCCGTTCGTTTTCGAAGATCTACAGCCAGGCAGAACTGTTTGCCCGGTTGCGGGAGGCGATGGCCAGGACGGAGCGCGCGCTGCAGGCGCTGCAACGGACCAACGAAAAACTCGAGCATCTGGCGGCCACGGACCCGCTCACGGGCGCGACCAACCGGCGGCAATTCATCGAAAGCGTGGAAGCGGAAATCAGCCGCGCCAAGCGCAATGGCGCGCCGTTCTCGTTGCTCGCGCTCGATCTCGACCACTTCAAGGCGATCAACGACAGTTACGGGCATCAGGCGGGCGACCAGGTGTTGCAACGCTTCGTCGACAAATGCGTCGATGCGATCCGGCCGTACGATGGCGTCGCGCGGGTGGGCGGAGAGGAATTCATGGTGCTGCTGCCGCAAGCCGAGCTGGACACCGCCCAGTCGATCGGCGAACGCATCCGCGCCGCGATCGCGGGCGCGCCGTTCGAAGCAGGCATCGGCGAACCGATCACGGTCACCGTGAGCGTCGGCGCCTCCGAATTCGGTCGGGACGGCGAGACGATCGACGCGATCCTGCGCAAGGCGGACGAACGCCTGTACCGCGCGAAGCATCTCGGTCGCAACCAGGTGGTCGCCGGGTAACCGGTTGCCGTGTCAGGCGTGCTTCGATCCATGACGCCCCGGCCAGCGCCGGGTGCGTCATGTCGCGGCCGTATCAGAACGGGCTGCGTGTCGTATCGCCATTGGTGAACGTCGCGTCGACGACCTGATAGAACGCCATCGCCGTATCCGCAACTTCCCAGACCGCCAGGATGACGTGGTAACCGCTACGCATCGGCAACCGGCATTGGTGAATGGTCGGCTGCTGCGGCACCAGGTTCGCGTTCGGATCCCAGTAGGGCTGGCCGGGATTCTGGATCGTGCAGAACGGCGTGGGCTCGAACTGCGCGCGCGTCAGCTTTTCCGACGGGTTCCAGTCGGCCCGTGTAATGAAGTAGTTCCAGCGACGCGTCTTGTGCACGGCGCTGAATTCCCATTTGAAATTCTGCAACGCGCCCGGCCGTAGCGGGATCTTCTGCCAGCGGCTCGGCGACTGCTCGTTCAGCACGGGCAGCGGGCCATTCGTGCTGGCGCCGGCGATTTCGCCGTCCGCCGGCGGTGCGGCATTCTTCGCGTCGGCCGGCGCGAACGGATCGGACAGGCCGCTTTGCGTCGCGGGGAAGAACTTGCCGTTCTCCATCGCGTTCGCGTGCCACGCGTCGACAGGGCAATTCGGATTCTGGCCTTGCGTGCACAGCACGATGCGCGAAGGCGGTTCGGTCAAACGGCCGTGCGCGTGAGCACCGGCCGCCGCGACCAGCAGCGCCACGCCGGCCAACGAGCGTGGCAACACGGAAGCAGCCACTCTGCGGATGATCTTGTTCATGAGCCCTCATGCGATTGATGTCGGAATGGATATGCGCACATCGAGCCTGCCGCAAGATCCCGGGCAGAGATTCCTGTCGACGCGTCGTCGCGCACACGGATCGGCAAAAGCGGCGGTCAAATGAAACCGCGGCAAGCGATGATTGATCGCCGCGTTTTCTGACAAATCACTTTCACCGAATCGAACCTTATCGACAAAAATCGGAAAAATAAACGTCCCGTATTGATCGTTTTTTAATTCGAATCAAACACTTGAATCATTTTTCATTTCAACCGGCTTTGGCTCGACTTCAATGACGACATTGAATGAACCGCCCGTTCATCGAGAAGACCGTTCCCGATCGTTCGGCAGACAGCCTGGCGCATCGGACTGTCTGTCGCCGTTATTCCTGAATCGGCAACCCCAACCGCCAGCTCAGATTCCGGCGCGCACTCGATTCGCAACGCATGTAGAAAAAATCGGTCAGATAGATGCGCGGACGAACGAGCAGCCAGCGAAGAATCGACCGTTCATGAAGGTCGTATGCCCGGTCGTCGAGATCGGGGCGCTCTGCCCGGAGCAGGCGGCCGTCTTCGCGAAATCGACTGCGAGACGCGCCCAGCACGGCCAGGTCGATGTCGCACACGAAACGGGTATCCAGTTCCGCCGCGATTCCGACGTGGGTCGTCGCAAGAATCATCGCGCAGATCCGGTCGCACGCGCCGATGCGCCCTGCCGCCAGGTGCCGGAACCAGTCGGCGCTGCGCTGCTCGTTGTTCTTCGCGCCCGGGACGTAGATCACGTCGTGGAACCAGAGCGCGAGTTCGACCGCATCCGGATCGGGCATCGCGCCGCGCGCGAGGTCGACATGACGCAGGCAGCGTTTCACGTGTGCGAGCGTGTGGTAATGCCGCATCGGCTCCGCATAGCCTTCCGCCAGCAAGCGATAGACCTCCTCGGCATGGATCCCGCCGCTGCCCGACCACAACGCGACGAACCGCGCCTGCGTCTGGTTCATGTTCGCTCCTTGGCCCGTGGCGGCCGCACATGCTCGCCCCACGCCGACGCTACCGCCATGCGCTCAGAGAAATTCCCTGCGAATGTCGATGCTCGACCGCTGCCCGATGTTTCCGTAGTGATGCGCGAGCCATGCATCGGCTTCGCGTCGTCCGTGGTCATGCAGCTCGCTCAAGAATCCCCAGTCCGCGTTGTACTTGCTCGATACGCTCAACGCGCTCAACGCGTCGTCGGCGCGAATGGAATGGATCAGCATTTCCTTCATCTCGCCGCGCTTGATCGTGCCTTGCTGGATCAGGTCGGTGACGAACGCGATCGCGCGCATCTCGCGCATCAGCGACGAGTTGAAACTGATCTCGCTGATGCGGTTCAGGATTTCCGCGGCCGTGATCGGCACCCCGCGGCGCACGAGCGGATTGATGTGCACGATCACGACGTCGCGCGTCGCGCAATTGTAGATAAGCGGATAGATGGCCGGATTGCCCATGTAGCCGCCGTCCCAGAAGTACTCACCGTCGATCGCGACCGCCTGGAACAATGTCGGCACGCATGCCGATGCCAGCACCGCGTCGGCACACACATCCTCGCCCGTGAAGATGCGTATCTTCCCCGTCTCGACGTTGGTGGCGCAGAGATACAACCGGATCGGGCAATGCTTGCGCAGCGCGTCGAAGTCGACCTGGCTTTCGAGCACTTCGCGCAGCGGATTCAGGTTGTTCGGATTGAACTGATACGGCGAGAAGACGCGCAGCATCATGTCGGTGAATGCATAGAGCGGCGAATGATCGAGCCCGAAGCTGTGCGTCCCCTTCAGCCACGGCACCCAGCGCAACGGGTTGTAGCGCTCCGCCGATCGCGCGACCGCCTGCCAGAAGTCGTGCAGCGCCTCCCGTGCACCGTCCTCGCCCCCTTTCAGCAGCCCGCACGCGAGCACGGCAGCATTCATCGCGCCCGCGCTGGTGGCACAGACACCCTCGATGTCGAGCCTGCCGTCTTCGAGCAGACGATCGAGCACGCCCCAGGTGAATGCACCGTGCATCCCGCCACCCTGCAGCGCCAGCGTGATCGGTTTGCGCGGACCATCGTGGCGGCGTCTCGTGTGCGTGGTTGTCATGCCCGTCTCCTCGAGCAGCGGCAGTTCGCGGACGGCACGTGGTCACACGATGCGTCGTCGACCGCCGCAGGTCCATTCATCCTGCGTCCGCGCCCAATGCGTCCAGCAGCGCTCTTGCCTCTTGCAGGTCGCTTGTATCGAAACCTTCCGTGAAGCATCCATATACGTCGGACAGCACTTGCCTGGCCTCTTCGGCCCGTCCCTGTCGCTGCAATAGCCGGGCGAGGTCCGACGCGGCCCGCAGTTCCAGCGCCCTGGCACCCTGCCGGCGTGCGCGCGCGATCGCTCTGTGAAAGCAGTCGATGGCTTCGTCGTCGCGTTCAGGCGCCGTGCCAGCGTTGCCGGCCCGGCCGGCCAGACAGGTTCCCGTGAGCCGGTACAGCTCGGCCTCGTAGCAATGCTCGCCGGATTTTTCGACGATCGCCATGGCCTCGTCCAGCATGCCCAGTGCGGCCTTCTCGTCATCCGCGCGCCAGTAGCTGTCGGCGAGCAACGCGAGGGAATAAGGACGTTGATCCTCGCCGCCGGCAGCCCGCTGCGCATCGAGGCCCAGCCGCATCTGTGCAATGCCGTCCTGGAGGTTTCCCTGCACGCTCGTCGCCCAGCCTCGCAGCAGCGTCCCCCACGCGAGCCAGTACGGCAATCCGTGCTCGGTCGACACGGCAATGACCGCTTCCGCCCGCTCGGCGGCCAGCATCGGCTCCCGCCGCAGTTGATGCAGATGCGCCGTGTAGGTCAGGCTGAACGCGAGAGACGGCCCATGAGCCAGCTTCTGTGCGAGCGCAAGCGCTTCGACACTGCGTTTGAGCGCCTGGTCGGGATACCCCTGAATCCACAACGTCAGCATGAGGAAACAGAGTGCCCGGATGCCGGGATCCACCCCGTGTGCGAACGCGTGTGCCTGATGCTGATCCGGATCGTAGAGCGCAAGCGCCTGTTCCGCGTGGGTGCGGGTAGCGCCGAAATCGCCCAGAAAAAACAGGCACGAACCCAGCGCGCTATGCGCCTCGATGAGCAGGCCCGGATCGTTCGCCTCCCGCGCCGTCCTGAGCATCTGCATGCCCAGTTCCAGGCCGAGCGCATGCTCGCCACGCACCCCGTGATGGATCCGCAATCCCAATTGCGTCGCGAAGCGTTGCGATGCCTCTCCGGTGCGCTCGCACAATTCGAGTGCGCGCCGATAGGCCTCGCCCACCTCGTTCGCGCCATACCCGCGCACGTCCATCAGGACGGGCCCGAGGGAAAGCAGCAGTGCCAACTCCGAATGCGCGCGCACCGGTGTGTCGGGCAAGCCCTTCAACAACGCCAGCGCTGCGCCGAGATGATTCATCGCATCGTGATGGGCCGCATGGCGCAACGCCTGCTGCGCCGCTCGATGCAGGTATTCGACCGCCTTGGGGACGTTTCCGCTCTGACTGTAGTGGTGCGCAAGCTCGCTGCAGTAATCTGCGATGCGTGTCGGGAACAGCACCTCGATCGCCTGCGCGGTGCGCTCGTGCAGTGCGGTACGCCGCTCCGTGAGCAACGAGCGCCCTGCCACCTCCTGGGTCAGCGCGTGCTTGAACGAGTAATTGACTTCCGGAAAGGCGGGACACTCGTAGATGAACTCCGCCGCCTCCAGATGCGCGAGGAGACGCCGCAGCTCGTCGTCCCGCGCCGTCTCCTCGCCGCAAATCCGTCGGATCAGGCTGAACGGAAACTCGTGGCCGATCACCGCGAGCGCCTGCAGCAATTCCTTTTCGTCGATCGGAAGCCGGTCGATACGAGCCGCGAGCACGCCCTGCACGGTGGTGGGAATGTGCAGCGTGGCCGGCGTCTCCACGATGCGATAGCGCCCGGCCTCGCCGAGCAGCGAGCGCTCCTCGACGAGCGTCTGGACCACCTCCTCCATGAAGAACGGGTTGCCCTCCGTCTTCTCCAGGATGAGCTGCTTCAGCGGCACGAGCGTGCGATCCTCGCCGAGCAGCGCCGCGAGCAGTCCTTGCGCATCGGCGGGACCTAGCGGTTCGAGCCGCAGCGTGCTCCCATGCGCCGCACGCACCCACGCGGGCTGATACTCGGGACGGTAGTTCACCAGCAGCAGGATGCGTGCATCCGGCACGTGGTCGATCAGGTAGGTGAGGAAGGCTTCCGTCTCACGGTCCAGCCATTGCAGATCCTCGAACAGCAGATGGACCGGCTGATTCCGGCTCTCTCGCGCGAGCAGCTGCCTGATCGCGTCGAAGGTCCGCTCGCGCCGGATCTGCGGATCCATCTCGACGAGTACCGGCCCGCCTTCGCCAATGCCAAGCAGATAGAGGACGTACGGCACGAGGTCCTCGAAACTGCGCTCGAGCGTGAGCGCCTTGCCGATCACCTTTTCCCGGCAGCGCCGCTCGTCGTCCTGTGTCGTGATCTGAAAATAATTCTTCAGGAGTTCAATCAACGGCAAATTGGAATACGCCTTGCCGTGCGATACGGAAAACGTCTCCAGCACCAGCGCGCCACACCGCGATCGCTCCTTGAACTCGTGGAACAGGCGAGACTTGCCGACGCCGGCGTCCCCCGCCACGCCGACCACGCGCCCCTGTCCGGCGCTCACGGTCTCGCGCGCCCGGTTCAGGTGTTCCATTTCCGTTTCACGGCCGACGAAGCGCGCGAGACCGCGATGCGCCGCCAGCTGCAGGCGCGTGCGCAACGCCCCCAGGCCGAGCACCTCGTAGACGCGCAGCGGCGCGGGAATACCCTTGAGCTGCGTCGCCCCCAGCGCCTTGAACTCGAAATAGCCTTCGGCCAGCTTGTGGGTGGACTCGCTGACGAGAATCGACGTCGGCGCCGCGATGCCCTCGATCCGCGACGCGATATGGATCGTATGGCCGAGCGGATCGTAATCGGTGTGCAGGTCGTCGGTGCGGATCGAACGAACGACGACCTCGCCGGTGTGAACGCCGACGCGAATCTGCAGAGGAATGCCTTCCTGCAGACGAATGCGATCGCCATGCTGCCGCATCGCTTGCTGCATGCGCAATGCAGCGAAGAGCGCGCGCTGTGCGTGGTCTTCGTGGGCAATCGGTGCGCCGAACAGCGCAAGGATGCCGTCGCCGAGCGATTTGGCGACGTACCCTTCGTAGTAATGGACCGCTTCCATCATCAGCTCGACCACGGGCACGATCAGGCGATGCGCCACTTCGGGATCGAGATCGTGGATCAGCGCGGTCGACCCGGCCATGTCGGCGAACAGCGCGGTGACGGTCTTGCGCTCACCGGCGGGTTCGCCGCGCGCGGCCATGGCCGCGTGTTCGGCACGGATGCGCTCGGCAAGATGATCGGGCGTGTAATGAACGGGCGTGGGCGGCGGCTCCCGAACCGATGCTAGGGACGGCGGCGATGCCGCCGTGGGCGCGGCAAGCGATGCCCCGCAGTTGCTGCAGAAGCGGGCCGCCGGCGCGACGTCGTGTCCGCAGTGCGGACACGTGCGGGACAGCACGGCCTGGCATTCCTGGCAGAACCTCGCACCGGGAGGATTCTCGGAACCGCATAGGGCGCAGCGCATAAAACCCTCTTCCAGCCAAGGGTCGACATCAAAATATTATGCGCCACTCGCCGCGGTTATTCAGGTTGACTATGCGATTTCGCATGCCGACCGGCGTCGCGTGCGCGGCGAATCCGGGCGCGCCATCGTCGGCAGAATCTCCCCGCAAGATGCCGGTTGCGCCGGTTGCGCCGCGTGCCCGCTCATCCGCCTGCCTGCCATTCGTGAGCCAGCCGCTCGCGATGCGCCAGGCGTGCAACCACCCGCGCCAATCGGCGCGTACGTCGCCGATTTACGCCCCATTCCCGCAAGACAGGTCGATGCCGTCATGCAACGCCGGGCTGTCCTTGCGACGCGCGTTGCAACCCGCTCTTCCGTGAAAACCCGCGGTCCGCTGCCGGCACCGCGAATCGACGCCGCCATGCACGGCACTCATGCCGCGCATGAAAACTAATCGATTGTTGGCACCCCGGATCGACGCCGACAATCCGCACCATGCCCCCTCGTTTGCGGTTCGGGCCACTCACCCTCCCAATCGGCACACCACGATCCATGAACCAGCCAGCCACCGTTTCCTCCATCGCCGGGGCCCGCAAGGCCACGGCGGCGCCCTGCCATGCCCGCCCCCGCACCTGCGGCGAAGCGCTCGTCGACCTGCTCGAACGCCACGGTGTCGAATGCGTGTTCGGCATTCCCGGCGTGCATACCGTCGAGCTCTATCGCGGCCTCGCCGCATCGTCGATCCGCCACGTGACGCCGCGCCACGAACAGGGGGCCGGCTTCATGGCCGACGGCTATGCACGCGTCACGGGCCGGCCAGGCGTGTGCTTCATCATCACCGGGCCGGGGATGACCAATATCGCGACCGCGATGGCACAGGCCTACGCGGATTCGATCCCGATGCTGGTGATCTCGAGCGTCAACGCGCGACGCGAACTCGGCAGCGGCGACGGCCGCCTGCACGAGCTGCCGTCCCAGCGCGACGTGTTCGCGGGGCTCACCGCGTTCTCGCACACGCTGCTCGACGCGGCTGACCTGCCGCAGGTCCTCGCGCGTGCATTCGCGGTCTTCGCCAGCGCGCGGCCGCGGCCCGTGCATATCGAGATTCCGCTCGACGTGATCGTGATGCCGGCGCCCGCGCTGTCGGACCTCCCGCCCGCGCTGCCTGCGCGGCCCGCGCCCGTTA